>CAZOXC010000391.1:0-4090 GCA_964583205.1 uncultured Pirellulaceae bacterium
GTTGTAGAGGATCTGGAATTCCAGCGTATCGACTTTGATAACTATACCCACAGCCTGGTGGGTGGATTGCGATTCAAATTCTAATTGACTTCAAATTCCAACCCACGACGTCGATTCGTTCCGCATAATGCAGAATCGGCGCCTGGGTGGGTGACTCCGGCCTCAAACCCAGAGGCTTGAACATCGAATTGCTCTCGATACTGGCCGTTGCATCTTGCAGCGGCCATTGTTCGTGATGGACATCGGCAACACAGATCGTGCCTTGAGTTGATTGCGAATACAAGCAATATCGTTCGGTCAGCCAGTGTTCCAGCGAACCCGGTTCAGCCAGCCGAACTTCTGAAACCGGTTGATACCGGCCAACAAATTCCGCTTCTTCGTTCTTTCTCGAACTTTGGTAGCTGATACTCGTATCTGTACATGCCATCTTCATATCGGCCCAATTGTATGGCAGATGGAATGTCATTCTGGCCAACCTGCAAGCCATCCGGTTGCTGGCATCCAAACTGAAAAACCATACGCCCGATCGATCGCCATGCCGGACATAGGTTCGCACATTGATTTCCGGAAATTTCGAGAACCTGGGCCACAAGGGGCTGCAGCGTGGCCGGATCGTCAAATGAAATGGCACAACACCGATCCAGACGCTCCCGTCAAACGATTCCAGTTCCAGTTGCTCGGGAATCAGCGGACGCACTTGGTCATAATCGAATCGCCAGTGGGCAAATAACAATTTTTGCCACGACTGCCAGATCAACCAGGGAGATTGAGGCAGTGGCCAGGGTCGATGCGAAGTCGCATTGATGATTTTCGAAATCGAATTTGCCATCCCTGTCTCTCCTGTGCTGGATTCTCTACGACAACTACAATGCCGTTAATGACCGAGCCTCTACAAAACTTACCGTCCCGGACACTGAACCTTAACCTCGATTTCCAATTGGATGGTGATCGTTACCGGCACAGTATTGTTCTGCAGTGCGGATCTGATCCGCAAGCCGCAGTGCCAATAAAAGATCCGGCGACGTTACAACCGTTGGTGATTGCCAGCAGTATCGAGGGCACTTCCCAGGATCGTTGGCCGCCCTCGCCACCATTGCAGGAAGTCATTCGCGAAGATCGACCCGATCACTCGGTCTACCTCGGCGTTGGTCGAGCAGGAACAGCGCACTGGTCCAGTTCGTTCAAACTGGAACAGGATTCGCGTTTGGTCATCGAACATGCTTGTCGAGTTTCTGAAGCGCCGGAGACAGCGCTGTTCAACAGCTACGAAATCGATGCGGCTTGGCAAATCACTACCAGTTCAACAGACTCGATCCAGCTAAAACAGGGTCCGGTTACAGTCACAATCACAGGCCTCGACCTGAAACTGGAAGCAAGGCAATTTCGTGCTTCTGCCCAGGCAGTCTCAATTTCCAAATTCCCGGCAACCATCGTTTGGGGGCAGGATTTTCAAGTTTCCATTGGAGACTAGAGCAGAATTACTCGTAGTTTGCGGGGTTCTCAAATCGCCCTTGCCGTTTTCGGCCAAAGTTCAAATATTATGTCGTCCGGCAAAATTGCCTCGACCCACCCGCCTCGCTACTTTTCAGCGTTTGACCGCCACCGTTTCCCAGGAGTTCCTGATGTTTGACCCGATGTATTTTCTGATCGTATTGATCCCCAGCATGGCCTTGTCCGGAATCGCCGGCTGGATGGTCAAGAAACGGTTTGCCAAGTATTCACAGGTACGTTCGATTCAAGGATACACCGGCGCCCAGGCGGCTCAAAAACTGCTTGATGAAGCAGGCATTACGGACGTGAAGGTGGTGGCAACCCAAGGTTATCTTTCCGATCATTACAATCCGACCAACAAAACGCTCGCGCTTTCCGAACCGGTTTACAACAGCACCTCGGTTGCCGCGCTGGGCGTTGCCACGCACGAAGCCGGTCACGCCATCCAACACGCTCGCAGATATTTTCCACTCCAGATTCGTTCTATGGTGGTGCCAGCGGCCAAGTTCGGTCAGCCGTTGGGAACTTGGGGCATGATCATTGGACTGATGCTGATGACCGGTGGTGGCATTTTTGGAAAAGTCGTATTCATTGGCGGCGCATTTCTATTTTGCGGTCTGGTCCTGTTCCAATTGGTCACCCTGCCCGTGGAGTTCGACGCCAGTAACCGAGCCAAGCGTTTGGTTGTCGAGGCCGGCATCATCAGCGAACAAGAACGCGAAGGCGTCGACAAAGTATTGAATGCCGCCGCGATGACTTACGTCGCTGCGTTTATTTCATCGGTGCTTACCCTGCTCTACTTCCTGATGCGTAGTGGCCTGTTGGGTAGACGGTAATGGAAGACGTTGCTCGACGTATCGTGAAGCCGACTTAACGACGTCAATTCGGCTTTTTCAATCCAAATGGAGTTCCGAATAAGTTGTCCAGCTCTGCCTTGCGCGCTGCTCCCAGGCAACTGCGGATTTCTTCGTGTGCCGCCAACTCAAGCTGCCTGAGCTCTTCGATAAACTCCGGCCAAATTGCTTCCACCGATTCGCTCAATTGCTTTGCTTCGAGTCGATCCAGTTTGGCAACTCGGTGAAACCTTCGGTTCTGGTAGATTCCAAATGGCGGCGGGTAATTGTGCGAAAACTGGATGATCAATTGTTCCAGGCGTTCAACCTGCACAGGCAACAACACATCTTCTTTCACTCGTTTTACAAACTCTGAGTATTGTTCATCCTGAAGTTGCTTTCGCTTGTTCCAGATTGCTTGATCATCTGAATCTTCAAATCCAGTTTCGTCCCGGATCAAGGGAATTGCTTCCTGCCAACTCCCATCTCGATCAATTTGTTTGATTTCTTTGGACAACTTCACCTGGACTTGTTTAAGTTCTTTAAGTTGCTCTTTGGACAATTCCAGTTCATTGACAATTGGTGGTGAGTTGATCGTCCCGTCGATGGAAAAACCTCGTTCGCGAAAAAACTTGACGCGATCCAGCTCAGCGGCTTCATCGATTTGTTCAACTGGGTTCAATTGAGCTTTGCGGATTTCTGTCGCAGATGGTTGGTGCCAGAATATATCCCCAATCAAGTCATCCAGCTTCCTGGACGTTTCCCGCTCGGTACTGTCTCGAATCTTTCTGTCGTAACGCTGAATAAGCTCTTCGATATTTTTGGCAAGCGACAACTCTACTGCAGAATATGAATCGGCAATTTCTTTTTTTTCTGAACTCGACAACTGAAGAATTGGTTCAAGACGACTGTACATGCGTACCCGCACCGGATTCGAGCAAATCATCTGGCGCACAATTTGTTTAAGCCTTTTGTTTTGATCTGGTGTAAGCTCTTGTTCGATCTCTTGCCCACACAGGATTGATTGTTTGTCGAATTGAATTTGCATCCACTTCCCAAACTCGTAAAAATCAACTTCTGTTGATTCTCCAACAAAGTCTGGATCGATTGCTCTTATTTTTTCAACATCGTGAACTTGCAAAACTGAAATTTCACTAACCTTGTTCTTATAGTCTTGGCGATGATTTTCGATATTACCTCGCTGCTCACGCGTCAACCTAAGGTCGGAATGAACCAAACGAGATTCGTAAAAACGGCCTACATAAACACCATGTGTTTTCGCCAAATCCCGAATAGACTCATTCTGCGCGAAAGCTGAAGCTGGAACAAGAAAACAAGCAAGGGCGAAAAAAGTCTGTATTGAATTCATTTCTATGCCACGAGGGTTCGCGAAGAATCAAAGTCATCATCGACAGAACATGGATCCATAACAACATGGGGTTGAGCTCTCACTTTGAGCCAAGGCAGGAACACTAATGCAAAAAGAAAAAGCAACCATCAACGACACTTCAAATAATCGCATCTCAATTTCCCAAAAAACAAACAGATCAGTTTTTTTCTAACTGATTTAGGATGCAAGTTCAACGAAATTCAAGATCGAAATGGAAATTTGAGTGAAACCACTCAAAGGTTCAGAATACGGCCGTTTGCTTGCAACAACGTTAGCAGTATTTTTCAGTCGCCGCTACGAAGGCAGGATCTTTGCGAATCGAATCGAAGTCACCCTCTTCGTTGATAAGATCTCGTAGCGAGTCATTGATTTCAAT
>CAZOXC010000392.1:0-4088 GCA_964583205.1 uncultured Pirellulaceae bacterium
CATCGATAAGCAATTACCCCAGCATATAGAAAGACCACATTGCCCAGGGTGTTGACGGGCTACCCGAGACATTCATTTTGGCGACACCACTCAGCGACGACTCGACAGATTATCCCACCCGGTTTTTCCAGTTGATTAACAACGAATTTTGATCCCGACAGGGTAAACTCATGAAACATCTACTATTCATAACGGCTTTTAGCCTGACCGGGTGCCTGCTGGCCCCCGCAGTGACGCCATTCACAATTTCCGCTCAGGTAACCGGTCGCAACACTGTGACGATCGATGGTGTCGAGTTAAGAGAAGAACAACTTTTCGATTTAACTCTACACCCGGCTCCCTTGAAAAAACCGGCATTAAAACATCGATTGACGCCCGCTACTCTGGATACGATTGATCGAAATGCAGCAACGTTTTATTACCGAACTGTCACACAGGCGAAAGGAGTTGATGCAAGAATTCGACAATACAATCGAGAGCAGCCTGAAACGCCGCTGCCTTATTTGTTTGACGATTACGACGCCTGGATGAACAGCGATTCGCTGGAAGAAGACACTGTCGAACAGATGCGAAATTACGTGAATCAACACAAGACGATGTTCGAAGAACTGGAACGCGCTTATCGATCCAGTTATTGCAATTGGGATTTGATTCCCGACGACAAGGAAGACTTCAACTGGTACGAAATCAATTTGGACGACATCCAGTACCTCAGACAGGTCTGCCGGGTCCTGGCCGTGGCAAACCGAGTTGCCTTGTACGACGGCGACTATGAACGGGCGATCAAATGTATCGCCTATGGATTAAAAATTGCACATGATCTGGAGTCCGCTGAAATCATGGTCGCCGGGCTCGTTGGAGTAGCGTGTGCCGGAATCAGCATCGACAACTTGCAAAAGGTGATTCAGGAAACCGACTCTCCCAACCTGTATTGGGCATTGGCGACACTCCCCAAACCGCTGGCCAACTTTAACCCGGCCATTCGACGAGAACTCTCGATTCTGCTGAATGGTTCAATGTTCGAAACACTGGCCAATACCGAATCACTGGAACTTACGGCATCTGCCTGGCGGAAACTGTTCCTCAAAGACGTCAAAACAACAATAACCTTTGGCAACATTACGGAGAGCGAATCAACTCTTGAAGCGATGTTCGGCGTCGTGATGCTGCGAGCCTACCCTATTGCCAAACATGCACTTGTTGAACGTGGTTTTGATCCCGACGAGGTGGCTGCAATGCCTGCCGCACAAGTAATCGCGATTCAACAAAAACATGCGGCTCAAATTGTTAATGACGAGATCCTGAAAACACTCAACTTGGATTACCCCACGAAACTCAAATACTTGAATGACAACAGAAGCCAGTTCCTTGATTCCGCTTCTTTGACCGCGTCACCCAACTCGGAAACTCAACTGCTGCCTTTCCAAGGGTTTTTCTTTCCGGCAGTCCAACAAACAGTCAGTGCTGAAGCTAGAATCCAACGCAATCTTGCCGGATTGCAAGTGATCGAGGCAATCCGAGCTCACCTGGCAGTGGCGGGCGAGCTTCCGAATTCGCTGGCTGACATCACCGTTCTGGCTGTCCCAGTTAATCCTGCTACCAATCAACCATTCGAATATCAAATCAACGAATACGGCGCAACGTTGAAATTGTACGGATTGCATCAAGGGGTTCACCAATTCTACCAACTCCGAGTTGCCAAATAACATCTTCCCACGAAACTACCGTAACAAACAGATTTGACAAATTAATCAACGCATGAACATGTCTATGAATATTCTACAAACATCTCGCTTTCAATGGCTCCACTCGATCGTGTCGGTAGCCTCCTTTGTGGCCTGCACGTTGTGCACTTGTATGTTGTTTACTTGCAATACCAACATCTCGGCTCAGGATTCGCATGAAAGTCTTCTCGACGAAACCGTGATCGGCTACCTGCACGTCGACTTGCAGAAAATAGATGCTGAAAAAACGACCGGCTTATTCGCTTCGCTGTTTGGCAAGGATTCCCGGATCGGCAACCAATTCCTGATGTCCGAGGACTTCTTTTCGCAAATCATCGATACACTCAAGGAAGCCGGTGGCCGCCGCTTGTATTTTCATCTTTCACTAAGCGACATACCAGTCAATGGCCCAATCGGGTGGCTGCAACTTGAAGCTGGCGCTGATTCCACGAAAGCAGCAGAAGCGATTGAGCAAGTTTTCGCAATGGCTGGATTCAAGGCCGTTCCCCGCGAATCCGCCGTGCTGTTTGGAACGGAAAGTTTGCTGAAGAGACTGGCCGTCAATCCTTTGCCTCTACGAGCGGATGCAGCCGAGTATCTTGAACTGGACGACGACACTGAACTTTCAATCGTATTGGTTCCGTCTTCCGACCATCACAAGGTATTGAGTGAATTTTTCGACACGATGCCCGCTCCATTCCAATCTGTAACCGGCACAATGTTCGCCGATGGAGCTCGCCACACTGTCCTGAAGGTTGCTGCAGTTGATGAACAGAAACTCGAGCTGAGGTTTACCGGCAAAGATCCGCAAAGTGCCAGCCAGCTAAAAACAGCATTGGATAAAATGCTGCAATCAAAACCCAGCATCGATGGAATAATATCGATGCCTGAAGAGTTCAAGTTGCTCATAAACGGAATACTGCAGGCAGTTGCGGATGCGGACCAATCGTCCGGAGGCAATTCTTTCAGCTATTCGTATTCTGAATCCACTGGAAGTCTGGACCGTCTGACTAAAACTCTGGCACCCGTCATTTCCCAAGTCGAATTCGCAGCGCAGAAAACGAACATGGCGAACCGGATCAGGAAACTCATTCTCGCCTGTCACAACTTTCACGACGCCAACAAATCGCTGCCAGCTTCTTCGCTCAACGACGACGAAGGTCGGCCGCTGCTGAGTTGGCGAGTAAGTATTTTGCCTTTTATCGGACAAAGTAAGTTGTACGAACAATTCAAACTTGATGAACCATGGGATAGCGAACATAACATCAAACTGGTTTCTCAAATGCCTGGTGATTTCGTCTCCGATCCCAGTTTGATACAACAAGGCAAAACAACTTTTCTGATGGTTGTTGGAGACCAGGCAATCGGGCGCTCGACAGAACCCTACTCGCTGGAGAACGTTAAAGACGGGACGTCCAGGACAATCATGTTTGTCAAAGCAGCACCTGAATCGGCTGTTGAATGGACCAAGCCCGCTGACTGGGAGTTCGATCCGGAAAACCCGCTTCGAGGATTGGCCGTCACTGGTCAGACACAACTGCTGACTGCCTTTGCTGACGGCTCAAGTCACTACATCAGTTTCGACGAGAAGAAGATCAAGGCAGCCTGTACCGTTGCCGGTGGTGAATTTGTCGAATTCAAATAAATCCTCCATCTATTCTCGATTCTCACAGCCCGGCCCATCGCCGGGCTTTTTTTTGGCGTCAGATTGGGCAAGCCATTCGAGTCGGTTACAAATAAGATGATGCTTGAATACTACGAGAGCATCCCTCTATGACATCGATTGTTTCGGGTTGTTCCAGCAAATCGAGCGACAACTTTTCGTCCGCGACCGTGTCCGTCCCGAATATCATTAGTGCATTTTTCGAAAACACAAAACGGCCCTAAGGTGTGTTCACCCCGTCAAAACCGAGTCAGAAATGGGACGCGTTGGCAACCAGAATGGTGATTGTTAAGATGGTTACGCGAACTTTTTAATTGACCGAGAGTTAACCTTGACCACAAAAGAGCCTCTCGTCGGCTTCGATGAATTCGACGAAAACAAAATAATTTCCGACGCAGCAGCGATCGATTCCTATATTCCCCAGCGCCACGAAATGCGGCAGCTCGACGCAATCATTTTCGAATGCGAAGAGACCATGCGGTGTGTTGGTTATAAAGACTTAAAAGACGATGAATTCTGGGTGAACGGGCATTTTCCCGGGAGTCCTTTGATGCCGGGCGTCGTCGCTTGCGAATGTGCCTGTCAGGTCTCAGCCTACTACGCATCGAAATTCAAACTGGTTGATGGCACTATGGGACTGGGCAGCCTGGAAAGTGTCAAATTTCGAGGCCCCATGCGTCCAGGCGACCGCTTGATCATGA
>CAZOXC010000393.1:0-4081 GCA_964583205.1 uncultured Pirellulaceae bacterium
CCGAAGTACGTTTTCACTCGGCAATGGCTTTGACCTACCTGGGTGAAAAAGAAGGGATTGGCGAACTTCGGTTGGCGGCGGAAAACGAACCTGCCTTCCGTTGGGATGCACTGACCGCGCTGGCATCAACCGAAGTTGATTTGGCCGAGGACGCTTTGGAGAGCTTGCTGCACGCTCAAAGTTCGGAAACTCGCTATGGTGCATTCCGCTCGCTTCAACAGCGCTCGCCCGATGATCCGGTTTACCACGGAACTCTGGTGCGGAACAGTTTTTACTTCACAACCATCCCCAGCGATTCGCGACCGATGGTTCACGTAGCTAGAAAATTCCGTCCCGAGATCGTTTTGTTTGGAGAACAGCAACGAGTCCAGGACAACTTCCTGTTTGTCGAAACTGGCTTGACGATCAAAGCCAAAAATCGAGACACGGTTGAAATGATTCGGTTTATTCCCGGAGAGCCGGAAATTCGAACCACTTGTTCAACCGATCTGGAAGACGTGATTTTGACCATGAGTAAACTGGGTGCCGAGTACCCGACGGTCGTTGCCATGTTAAAAGATGCCATGCTGACCGATTCGCTGGACACTGAATTGGTGATCAATGCCTTGCCGAAACTGGGTCGGCAATACGATCGTAGTCAAGCCACGGTTGAATATACCAGCGAGACTTCTGATCGATACGTCGCGGACTCGCTTCCGATCCTGTTTGAAACTGGTGAAAATGAATCGGATTTAGGGGCAGATAACGCTGGCACGGCTGACCTAAACGTCGGCTATTCACCGGAAACACGCGCTGCGAAAAAGCGGAATATCTGGTCTATTATGCCATCACTGAGATAGCTGGTAGCGAGGAGAGACTTCGCTCTCGATTCGGACCAGCACGATAACCAATTGCCTTTCAGGCATCCCCCTAGATTGAATATCGTTTGGCCAAGTCACTTAGCCTCGCTCACTGTGCAAGAAGTGCGTTCACTTTGATGGACACCAGACTTGCAGTCACGAGCTGCGGTGGCAGACGTTGTGCGGTATTGCCTTTACCCCCTTATGCTCAACGCGCTGGAACTGTACGGGTTTAAAAGCTTCCCGGACAGAACTCGATTCGATTTTCCGCCGGGAATTACCGTCGTTGTCGGACCTAACGGTTCGGGCAAATCGAATATCGTAGACGCTATCAAATGGGTGCTGGGCGAGCAGAGTGCCAAGAGCCTTCGCGGCAAGGAAATGGCCGATGTGATCTTTAAGGGTTCCGGTGGACCTTCCGGGCGCAAAGCCGCCAATTCGGCAGAAGCCACGATCTACATGGACAATCGCAACCGACGTTTGCGACTGGACATGGACGAGATCAGCGTGACTCGACGAGTCTATCGCAGTGGCGAAGGCGAATACATGATCAATGGCGAGCCCTGTCGGCTGAAAGATATTCGCAACCTGTTCCGAGGCACGGGTATCGGCGTCGACTCGTACAGCCTGATCGAGCAAGGAAAAATCGATCAGATGTTGCAGGCATCCGCCAAAGACCGGCGCGCGATGTTCGAAGAGGCAGCCGGCATCAGCCGCTTCAAAGCCAAGAAGGTCGAAACCGAACGCCGACTGGCGCGAGTCGAAACGAACCTGGTACGACTTGCGGACATCGTCGAAGAAGTTGAAGGCTCGTACAAGAAAATTCAGAATCAGGCTTCCAAGGCCTCCAAGTACAAAGAGTATTCCGATCGGCTGAAGTCACTCCGTACCTTCGTTGGACAAAAAGACTGGCGCGACTTCTCCAAAACACTGGACGACATTCTCGAAAAGAAACAGTCGGTCAAATCTTCTCTGGAAGAACGTCAAGTAAAACTGAGTGAACTTGAAAAAGAATCCACACAACTGGATTCCAAACTCTCGGGATACTCATCATCGCTGGCGGAATTGCAACAGTCGCTGGGAAGTTTCACGCAGTTGATTGCAGAGACACAGTCGCAGTTGTCCATCACTTCGACTCGCATGGAAGATCAAGACACGCAAAATCGCCAATTCCGTGAGCTGCTTGATCAATTGACGACCAAAATCTCGGAAAACCAACGTTCTCAGGAAACGGAATCGGTAGACCTTCAGGCAGCCGAACAGAAACTCGATCGCCTGAGAACTGACTTGGGAAAATCTGATCAAGATTTGTCTGAAACGGATCAACAACTGGCAGAATTGCGTGAATCGCTGGATACGCAAAGAAAAAAGCGAGTTGAAAATCTACAAACGACCTCGCAACTGGGAAAAGAAGTCAGTGGAATCGATTCGCAGATTGAAACCTACAGCTTGACCCAGGACCGCCTGAAAAAGTCACTTGCAGAAATCGGTAGTGCACTGATCTCCGGAAACAAGCGATTGGAGTTTGCCAATCAGGCGCAGTCCGAATTGCAAGCTCAGGCAGAGCAAAAAGATGGCAACCTGAAAGCGGCTCGTGAAAAGCTGGACCAATTAAAAGCCACACTCAACGAACAAAAAACGGCGCTGGATCATTTTCACCGCGAACAGGTGGGTTCCAATCAACGAGCCGAATTGATCGAGGAACTCGAAAGCCAGCAGGCAGGCGTGGATGCCGGCGTCAAAAATCTGATTAAGAAATCGCAGGAGAGTTCTCCAGGAATTTATCAGGGAGTGGTCGGCTTGGTGGCGGACCTGGTCAAAGTCAATGTTGAGCACGCCAAGCTGATCGATTTAGCGCTGGGGGACCGAGCTCAACACGTCGTGGTCAAAGATGAAGCGATTGCCAAGGCGGTTGCCGCCAGCCAAATCCGGCTTAACGGGCGAGTCGGCCTGGTACCGCTGAATGCGAAACAGGAAGACATTCCGCAGCGCGAATTGCATGATCAAACCGGAGTTGTCGGGCGGCTTGATCAATTGGTTCAAGCCAAAACAGAACATCATTCGGTGATCCGGCACTTGCTGGGCCGCAGTTGGCTGGTCAAATCCATGCAGGTGGCTCTGGATTTGCGACCTCTGATCAACAGTCCGCAAACTCGGCTGATTACGCTGGAAGGCGAGATCATTGAATCGGACGGCACAGTGATTTGTGGCTCGCGAGCTGCCTCGACCGGAATCGTCTCGCGCCGCAGTGAGTTGCGAGCCTTGCATCGCCGGCTACACGAATTAAAGCAACAAATCGACGAAAAAGAACAGACGGTGGCTCGGCTGGCTGATCAAGTCAATGAACAAGAGGATTCTATCGAGGATTTGCTGGGAGAGCATTCCGAAATTTCCGCGAAATTGAATGAGTCCCGGACAGCGGCCTCAGTGCTGGAAAATGAAATCGGCCAATTCCTGACACAACAAGGTGCTAATCAGTTTGACTTTGACGAGTCCGTAAAGGCCCTGGAACAGGCTCGGCAGGATTCAGACGCAAACCGAATCCGTCTGAAAGAAATTGAAGATAATACTCGCCAGTTGGATTCATCGATCGCAGCTGGCGAAGAGCAGCTCCAGTCACTCGAAAATCAGCAAAAACAACTGCAACAGCAGGTCACGTCGAACAAAGTATCGTTTGCTCGCCAGGAAACTACGGTTTCAGAGATCCAATCTCGACTGGAAATGATTGATCCGCAATTGACCGAAAGCCAGTCGAATTTCCAATCGACTCGAAGCCAAATCGCGTCGTTGTTGTGGTCGAAGCGACAAGCCAACCAGAATGTCGTTCAACATCAAAGTCAACTGTCGGAATTCGATTCGGAAAAAGCAACGGTCGAACAGCAACTTGCGACCCTCAATTCGGAGCGTCAGCAAGCCGACGAAAAGCGTCGCACCAACGCACAGGAATTGGCGCAACTGCGAGATCAGTTGCGTACCAACCAGGACGAATTGCATGATTTCCTGATGCGTGAAAAAGACCTTTCCATGCAGCGTGGGCAGCTTGCCGAGCGTCTGTTTGAAGATTACGACATCGATATCGAGAAGCTTGATGAGGAACAGGCAGAGATTGACGAGGGCCGAGAGCAGATTGACGAAGAAATCAACGATCTGCGGAAAAAGCTCAGCAACATCGGGCCGGTCAACATCGATTCCCTGGAAGAACTTGATGACGTCGAGGAACGCTACCAGTTATTGAGTGAGCA
>CAZOXC010000394.1:0-4075 GCA_964583205.1 uncultured Pirellulaceae bacterium
TGCGGCAAGGGCGAACACTGTGAACAATTGAGTTATATTGTTGCGATCAAAGCTGGCCCGAAAGTCGGCAAGGGAATTCACCGTTTTAGAGAGGGGAACTCATGAACCAAAGTCAAATCAATCTCGTTGGGCTTCTGTGTTGTGTTGGCTTCACGCTGCTTTGCGGTTGTCGGGAAGATCCCATGGCCAAGTATAAAAATACTTTGACGCCACAGGCCGAAGAGTTTGTCGTGGAAGCCGAGAACGTAGAAAAGCTGGACATCGTCTGGTTGGATGTTGCCGGAATGAGCTGACCTTCTTCTTGTTCAGAGAGCGTACGGTCGTCGCTCCAGACATTGGAATGGATCAGTTTCACAGACATTCGTTTTGCCGGAAAGCAAGCCATCGTAATTGCCGATCGAGACGTGATTGATACCGATGCGGCAATTCAAAAAATCAAAGACGCCGGTTTTGATGCTACGGTTGGAACCACCAAGCCAGCCGAGTCCATCAAGTCCGCTGAGCCGCCCGCGTCTTAATCGCGGGCCAAGCCCTTAATAAGAATGATCAGCTAAGCTTACTCGATCTCCCAGCCGGTGAAGTCCTGTACCGCCGGCGGGTATTGAGGGTCCATTTTTTCCAGCGTGCTTCGCATCAGTTCGCTGATCACCAGATTGCGATACCATTTGCGGTCGCAGGGAATAATGTGCCAGGGTGCATGCTTGGTGTTGCAGTTGGTGATTGCATCGTTGAACGCTTCACGGTAGCTCGACCAGAGTTCTCTTTCTTTCAGGTCGCCCGGGTTAAATTTCCAGTGCGAGTCCGGATCGTCGACTCGAGCCTGCAATCGTTCCCGCTGCTCATCTTTGCTGATGTGCAGGTAGCATTTGAGAATCGTTGTGCCGTTCTCGTGCAAGAGTTGTTCAAACTCATTGATTTGATCGTAGCGGCTGCTCCAAACGGACTTGGTCACATAGTTGTGGACTCGGACAACCAGTACGTCTTCGTAGTGCGATCGATTGAAGATTCCAATGTTGCCCTTGCGAGGCACGGCTTTGTGGATTCGCCACAAGTAATCGTGATCAAGTTCTTCTTCGCTGGGTTTTTTGAACGAGGACACCTGGCAACTGGTGGGGTTAACGCCTCGTAGCACGGTTCGAATCGTGCTGTCCTTGCCCGCAGCGTCCATGCCTTGCAAAACCAGCAGTACCGAGCGTTTGTTTTCAGCGTACAGACGTTCAGCAAGCCGCGCCATCACTTTGGCATTGGCTTCTATTCTTTTGTATGCGGCCTTTTTATCGATATCATCGGGGTCAACTCGAGATGGAATTTTATCCAGGTTGCAAGTCTCACCGGGTTTGATCGTTGACGGTAGGTACATAGGATTCAGGCCGCGGGAATAAACAAGTTGAAAACCGCAGTTCAATATTGTGTTTTTCGGCTGTAAATCAAGGTGGCGTCAGCAGGCCAAACGATTCTAACAACGTGATTTGCCGCAAACGCCCAGGAGCCGGCAGATCGATTGCAGTTCAACAACTAAAGTTTGTCGCTGACAAACATGGCAGAAAACCAAAAGAGTGAACTCGACCGCGAAGCCGGTTGAGTGTTCGCACGGGAATTATTGGCCGGGCTTTTTGTAGAACTTGGACAAGTCGATTCCGGTTTCACGCTGTTCGTCTTCCAAAAGTTTGACTCGAGTTTCCAAACGCTCCACAGTCCGTAGCAGTTTTGGGATGCGTTCCAGGTTTTCGTCCTTGGGTTTTAAGCGTGGTACTTCAGGATAGTTGAGTTGCCTCTGCAGGGCGGCGAAAAAGTAGAGTGGCTCTTTGCGGCGATTGGCAAGTGCAATGCGTCCTTCTTTTTCTCCGAACAAAACGACATGATCGTCGGCGACCGCGTTGCCTCGTCTTTCCTGTTCCATCACATAGAACTTGCTATGGATGTAAATTAGATCGCTCAAATCTACGATGCCGATCTTTTGTCGCACATCCATTAACCACGTATTCCAGGCGTCATCGTAGACCGGGTCACCGGCAATCGCCGCCAGGCCGAGGTCGTAGCTCAAGCGATTTCGACAAAGGATCTCGAATTGAAAAAAGAACAAACCGACTCGCCCGGCATCTTTCGCACGATAGCGAGCTTCGGCTTCCAGCAACTTGACGGACATAAACATGTCCATGCGACCTCGATCATCTTCGGCTTGAGCGATCAGAAAAGTTTGAAAGGGCGTAAAGTAGTGCGGCATGTTTGCCATGGCGGCCGAGATTGAACCGGAATGGCTGAGTTCGGCCAGCAGGTAGTCGATCGCCATCGGCAATTTGGTTGTTGCCAGAATTTCTTCTCGAGTGTGCGCCAGCAGGCGCTGCACGGGGTCATTGGACTGCAGGCGATGACCCAACGAGTGGAACATGTAGGCCTGTTCTACATATTCTTCGCGAGGTAAATGGGTCACTTGTCCGTCGTCCCTTCGTTTGGATCGGTTTTCAACTTTGCGTCAAAGAATTCGACACAGGCGTCCAACGTAGACAGGTCACTGAATGTTGCAAAGTGGCCATCCCCCAGGTGTTCCAGAAATTCGCTCTCAATTCCGGCAGATTGAAGTTTCTGGTGAAAAACTTTTGAGCCTCGCACCGGCACCAGATGATCATCCGTTCCATGAAAGAAGAAAAAGGGCGGTGCATGTTCGTCTACATAACTCATTGGCTCGGCCCGCTGGTAGATCTCGGCATCATTACGTCGGCTATCGCCCAGCCAGTAAGCAAGAATCCTGGAGTCGTCGGGAATCCAACCGAGATAGCAGGGTGCGCCACCAGCCGCCACCGCCGCAACGCTCAAATCGGTTTCCCGCCATTCGTCGGGCAGGGACTCGGCAAACCCGTCCTCGCGATCGGTCACTCCCAGCATTGAAACGATATGACCACCGGCGGAATAACCCCAGGCTCCAATTCGCTCGACGTCGATTTTGTATTCCTCAGCGTTCTCTCGCATCCAGGCGATTGCATAAACCGCATCTTCGACCTGAGCGGGGAAGCGATGGCGAGGTGCCAGTCGATAGTTGATCGAGACCACCACGTAACCGGCCTTGGCCAGGACTCGAGCATGCCGAAACAGGTTGAGTTTCGAGCCGCTTCGCCAACCGCCGCCGTGAACCGCCAGAATGGCCGGATAGGGTCCATCGCCCCGAGGCACATACACATCACACTTCAATTGGAGAGGCTCACCATCGTCATTCAGTTCTTCAAATTCTCGATAAACAACACCACCAAACTTGTCAAAACGATGAGTCTCACGTTCTGTGGTGTCTAAATCTGAAGGTTTCCGAGGAATCTGAGCTGTTATGTCGTTGGGGACTGCTGCGGTACTCAAAAATGCCAGAATGAGAATCATGATGGCCCAAGTCGGTTTTGCGGGAAGCGGAGTTTTCCGCTTGCGGCAACAATGCCTGGGTTGGCCAATCGAATTATTCACCTGAGCGTGGATTTTCAAGAGTTAGCCCTTATCTCAACGGTGATCGTGAACATATAATCGAATACTGAATTGTCGCGATGATGTTGACGGTGGTAAACCCGAAAAATCTCGCTCTTTTAAGGAGTTGCTGTCGATGGCCAAATCTTTTTCTTCAATCCCTGATGCCGTGCGAGCGATTCGCGAGGGAAAAGTCGTGATCGTTCTGGACGATGAAAACCGGGAGAACGAAGGCGATTTCATTTGCGCTGCCGAGGTGGCGACTGCGGAATCGATCAATTTGTTAATGAGCGGCCGAGGCGATTTTTGCTTGCCGATTTTGAGCGAAACCGCTGACCGCCTGCAGTTGACTCCCATTGTCGAACGCAACACAGCACCGCTTTCGACTGCCTTCATGACTCCGATTGACCATCACACGGCCAAGACTGGAATCACGGCTGAAGAACGAACGACTTGTGTTCGAGCAGTTGCTGACGGGTCGACGACGGCCGACGATTTCGTGCGACCGGGACACGTTCATGTTTTACTGGCAAAAGATGGCGGCGTGTTGCGTCGAGCCGGACACACCGAAGCGGCCGTCGACCTGGCCCGGATGGCTGGGCTGGCTCCAGTGGGTGTGCTCTGCGAAGTG
>CAZOXC010000395.1:0-4074 GCA_964583205.1 uncultured Pirellulaceae bacterium
GTTCTTGATCTGCTCGGCGCTGGATTGGCCGTCCAGCAACTGCAGCAGTGCGTATTCTTCTTCTTCAAAACGATAGAAGCGTAACGCGATCGGGTCCTTGGCAACCCAGTAGTCTCGGCCCTGGTATTGTTGCCGAGTGAACTTGATATCGGGCCTCAGGCGCAATCGCAAAGGGCGACTGGAACTGGCTAACATACTATTGGCCACTTGAGACACGAGGCGTTTTTCCTGGACAGGGTTTTGCTGGCATGAAACTTTGGCATCGTATACAGCAAAAATTCGGTTGAGTTCAAGCACAAACGGTCGCTAGCGTTTTTTGAGAGCATGTCTTTGCAAACTGCCGTTGTGATGCTGCACCGCGATTTTTAGACTTGCCCCGCCCAAAGTCGGCATAAAACGACGCCCCGTCCGCGAGGAAGTTATGGATACTATCCGTTTTCCAGCAAACTCAGTTTCAATTATTGTTCCGATTTACAACGAGTTTGAATCTATCCCCCTGCTCTATCAACGGATCACCTCGACCATGGAAAATTGTGGTCGTGATTACGAATTGATTTTGGTGGACGATGGTTCGACGGACGGTTCGACTCGAGCCCTGCGCAAGCTGGCTCGAGAAGACGATCGAATCAAAGTGGTGGTTTTCAAGCGAAACTTTGGTCAGACCGCGGCGATGTGTGCGGGGATCGAGCAAGCTGCAAAAGACTACGTGGTGACGATCGATGGCGATTTACAAAACGAGCCAGATGATATCCCGGCGATGTTGAACAAGTTGGAAGAGGGATACGATTTGGTTCATGGCTGGCGGAAAGATCGTCAGGATCACACTTGGCGCCGCAAAGTTCCATCCAAAATCGCCAACTGGCTGATCTCGCGTGTAACCGGTTTCCGAGTGCGTGACCTGGGCTGCACATTGAAAGCAATGACTCTGGAGACGGCACAGGATCTGGAGTTGTATGGCGAGATGCATCGGTTTATCCCAATTCTGGCTCACGCACGAGGTGCCAGGTGCGCCGAGATCGAAACTCGACATCACCCTCGAAAATTCGGGACCACCAAATATGGATTGGACCGCACGTTGCGAGTGATCCTTGATCTAATTACCGTTCGTTACATGACTCGGCACTTTGCCAGTCCAATGCAATTTTTCGGAAGGCTGGGGATGTACTGTCTGGGTTTCGGAATTGCAATTGGTATCACAATGGTATTGATGAAGGTTCTGAGTGGAGTCGATATGACCGGCAATCCGCTGTTGTTGTTGTCGGCCGGGACCATGATTGCGTCGCTGCAGTTATTTTGCATGGGTGTGCTGGGAGAAATTGCCGCTCGAAATTATTTCGCCAGCGGTGTCAGGCAGAGTTACGTTGTGCGCGAGGTTGTGAAGGGTCGGTCAGCCGGCAGGGCACAGGCAAGAATTCTGAAAAAAGTCGGTTGATGGTTGGCGCGCGTTTGTGACAAAGACGTTCAAGACCTGATGATTTCAATTGTGGTTTGCAAGTCAGGCGGGATTGTTGCCGCCAGTTCCATCCGGTCACCTGTGGTGGGATGATCGAATTCGATTTTGAGTGCGTGTAATGCTTGGCGTTCCAAAACGCTATTCGATTCTTTGGTGGCGGAATGTCGGCTATCGATCAGAGCTTCCCGACTGATGGACGCTCGACCACTATACAGCTTGTCGCACAAAACTGGACTTCCAATATGAGCCAGGTGAACCCGGATCTGGTGCGTTCGGCCCGTTTTGGGAAAGGCATGAACAATCGCATGGCGTCCATGACGGGATTGCACTTCGAAGAAGGTCATCGCATTGCGGCTGGTCTTGTGATTGGCTCGAATGGCCATCTTTTCACGTTGGTAGGCGTGGACTCCGATCGGTTGATCGATTTCATCACGGTCGCGATCCGGCGGTGGTGAAACAACTGCCAGGTAGGTTTTTTTGACCGTGCGAGCTTCGAATTGTCCGGTTAACGCTTGGTGAGCTTCATCTGTCTTGGCGATCAAAATCACGCCACTGGTGTCACGGTCGAGTCGATGGACGATGCCCGGTCGCTGTGCACCTCCGCGACTGCTCAAGTTTTGAAAATGGAAAATCAAGCCCGCCGTCAAAGTGCCTTGCCAGTGTCCTTTGGCGGGATGAACGACCATGCCGGCAGGTTTATTGACGGCGACAAAACTATCGTCTTCAAAGATGATATCGAGCGGGATGTTTTCGGCGACCGGTAGATCCGGTTTAAACTTTTTCATCACGATCGAAACCTGATCACCCGTTTTGAGTCGAGCGCTGCCCTTCGGTTTTCGTCCATTGACTTGCACGCAATCGGCCCGAATTAACTCGGTGGCTCTGGAGCGGCTTAATCCGTCAACTTGTTGAGCCAGAAAAACATCGACTCTCCCTCCGAGGTAAACTTCCTCAACCACGAACTCGTGAATTTCAGGGTTCTCGTTGTTTTCTAAATTCGACATACGGGGAGTTATCCAGAAAAATCGCCTGATAAAATCGGGAAATCAGGAAGAAACGTTCGCAGAGTTAAAATATCACTCGCGAGAAGCAGGTGAATCGCTCTATGAGTAATTTATCAATTGCTCCAGAATGTTATACTAAATTGAGACTTGGATGAGGGGCCGATCGGAAGGTCGGCGCAAAAATGAGACTGCTTGATCGGCCACAAGTACATTACGGATATTGCAAGTGCTGCCATAGAAAGGCTGAGCACCTGCGTTTCTTTCACAATCCGTTTCTGCGCTGGTGTGATCAAATAACCAGACACTTTATCACAAGCCTGGGTGTCGGTCCCTGGCACTGTGCTGATTGCCAGAACATCAACTACTTGCTTCCGCGAAGTGAAGTGCCAAAGAATCAAGTTGAGGGACATTCCGATATCGTTCAAGACTATATGGAAGGCCACGCAGGCGCGTACGGAGAGGGTTTTGGTGATTCCGAAGGGCTGGATCACGATCTGGATCACGATGCCTTTCCTCGAAGTGATTTTCATGCGGCTGACGAAAATGACGCCGTCGAGATCGCAGCGGGTAATACCGTGGAGATTGTTGGGAATGTCGAGTTAAGCAAAGATTCGCTTGTGGCCCAGTCCAAACGGAGTCGCAAGTTTACTCGGGAATTTCGTCAAAAGTGCGTTGCCAAAATGTTGTCGGGTTATCGTACGCCCAGCCAATTGGCTCGTGAATTTGAGTTGGAAGAAAGTGACTTGCTGGATTGGGTGTTGCGAGAATACCGCGAGCATATTGAATCTTTCTGTGAAGATTTTGAGCATCCGTTTTTCGATGAAGAGACCGAGCCAGATTCGAACGAATTCAAACTGCCCAGTAACTCGCTTCCTCCGAATCGTTCGGAAGAAATATTTGACGCTTGAATGTTGGCTGTTGAAGGTTGGCAGCTAACTAAACCAAGTTCGAATTTGGGAACCGAATAAAGTTGGCAACTCTATTTGTCTCTGAGGTATCCGAACAGGTCTCGCAATTGGTCTTCATTCAATGGGTCCAACAAGCCGTCTGGCATTAAAGACAATTTGGTCAAGCGACGTTGATCGATGTTGAGCAAGTCGATCGAAACCAACTCTTCTTCGGTTTGCAGTTTGAGCGTACGCTCGTTCTCTTCAACGACCACGCCGGTAAGCAATCGTCCGTCGGTCAATTGGATAACAGAAGACCGATAACTTTCGGCAATGGAAGCGCTGGGGTCAACCAGATTTTCCAGCAAGTAGTTCAGGTTGCCGCGATCCGATCCGGTCAGATCGGGACCGATATTTCCACCGGCGCCATTCAGTGTATGACAACTGGCGCAATGTTTGGTGTAATGCAATTTGCCATTTTCCAAGTTCGGTGTTGGCAAATCATCTCGCGTCAATTGTTGACGCAATTCGTCGACGCGAGCCAGTTTGTCGGCAGCGGTTTCTCGAATTGTTCCCCAAACTTGTTGGAGCTGTTGGTCGAGCCCTGGGTCGGAAAAATTCATGATTTGCCGAGCATGCCAGGCTGAGACGAAGCTCTTTTCGATCTTCGCCTGCCCGATTGCATCCAGCAAAACCGTGGCCCATTCTTTCCTGGCCACAAGTGTGTTGA
>CAZOXC010000396.1:0-4068 GCA_964583205.1 uncultured Pirellulaceae bacterium
GCCACTTTTTGCTTGAGACCGTCAAACGAAAAGCCGCTTGCGCCGCCCGCAAGTCGGATCTGCACCGAATTCCGCCCGCAAAGCACCGAAGTCGCTTGTCCATGTTCGCCATCGAGCCAGCGAAAACTCTGCTGTTTGCAAACCGGACAGTCCACCTGCTCGCGAAGCTTCTCGATATTCATCTCGCGAATCCGATTGTCCCATAAACTGATACTGAGCAAAGTTCGTCGAATCAAATCCGGCTTGCCCGCCATGATTTTCATCGCTTCCAGCGACTGAATCGAAGCGATCACATTGATTGCGGGCGAAAGAATCCCGGCCGAATCACAGCTCTGAGTAGTCCCAACCGCCGGCGGCCCTTCCAACATTAAACAGTGCAGACATGCTGTATCTCCGGGAACAATCGTCATTGATTGCCCATCACATCCCAGGCAACCACCGTACACCCAGGGAATCTGTTGCCGAACACAATAGTCGTTTATCAAAAAACGAGTTTCAAAGTTGTCGGTTCCGTCCAGTACCACCGTCGCGCCATCCAGCAACCTGCCAATGTTGCCGAAGTTCAAATCGCTGACGTGACTTTGTATTTCGATCGACGAGTTGATCTGGGCAAGCTTGTTTTTTGCGGCAATCGCTTTGGGAATTCCGGACTCTACGTCTTTCTCGTCATATAACACTTGCCGCTGCAAGTTGTTTAATTCCAGAAAGTCACGGTCGATCAACCTGAGACTTCCAACTCCGGCCCGCGCCAACGTGGTCGCTTGAACTGAGCCAAGCGCACCGCATCCGACAATCACAGCCACGGATCGCGACAACCGCTCCTGGCCCGCTGCACCAAATCCCTTGTACTGGATTTGTCGAGCATATCTAGCGAACCGGTCGTCGGTTGAATGTTGCCCTTCGCTGTCTTGTGATTCATTCATGGAATATCTTTTGCCGAGTCTTAAAAACAGAGTTATGCTCGAGCACAAAATTCTTTCAGATATTTTCCGGTCACGGATAAACTGTTTCCCATTATTGTTTCGGGCGTTCCGGTCGCCACAACGGTACCGCCCTGCTCTGCCGGCCCCGGCCCCATGTCGATTATATAGTCGGCATGTTCCAGCAACTGCAAATTGTGATCAATCACGATGATCGAATGTCCCACACCCAACAATGCTCCGAAACAGTCCAGCAGTTCTACGATGTCCGCCATGTGCAGCCCAATCGTAGGTTCGTCAAGCACCAGCAGAATCCTGGAACGTGCAGAACGTTTCAAATAGCTGGCCAATTTTATCCGCTGCCGCTCGCCAGTGGACAGCGTGGAAAGTCGCTGCCCCAGCCGCAAATACTTCAGCCCCACGTCCTTGAGCATCTTGAGCCTGGATTGAAGTTTGGGCTGCCCTCGGAAAAACAGGAACGCCTCCTGCACCGTCAATTGCAGAACATCGGAAATTGAATGTCCTCGATATTTCGCACTCAATACGGACTCTTTGAATTGTCGACCCTGGCAATGACCGCAAGGCACAATCGCATCAGGCATAAACTGCATATCGATTTCCAGCCAGCCATCCCCTTTGCACTTTTCGCAGCGCCCGCCTTTGACATTAAAACTGAAGTGACCCGGAGTCAGCTTTTTCGATTTGGCTTCGTTGGTGGAAGCAAACAACTGACGAATTTCATCAAACGCTTTGATAAACGTAACCGGGTTACTTCGAGATGACTTGGCGGGAAGTGCCTGATCCACCAACACCACTTCGCTCAAACTATTCGCACCGCGTATTTCTTTTGATGGCAGCGGACAAACATCTTGACCCATTTGCTTTTGCAAACCCAACGCCAGAGTATCCCGCACCAGCGTCGTTTTTCCCGAGCCACTGACCCCGGACACCGCACAAAGTAAACCCAACGGGAACTCGACATCGATATCTTTCAGGTTATTGCCGGTTGCACCTTGCAAACGTAACGAACCGCCTCGGGATTGACGCCGATTCCCCCCCGGGATGCCTCGCGTCCCGTTAAGATACTGGGCCGTGATTGTATCGGCTTCAACAATCGAATCACTTGGCCCATCAAACACAATCTGTCCGCCTTGCTCGCCTTGCTCCGGACCAATCTCCACAATCCGCTCGCCCACCAACAGGCACTTAGGATTATGCTCGACGACTACCAGCGTGTTCTCGCGCCTGTGCAGTCGTCGAATGACCGCCAACAGTCGCTCAACATCTTGCGGATGCAAACCAGCCGTGGGTTCATCCAACACATAAAGCATGTTGACCAAAGTCGTGCCCAGCGAGACGGCCAGGTTCAGCCGTTGGAACTCACCACTACTCAACGTATTGGCTCGTCGATCAAGCGTCAGATAGCCGATGCCAACTTCGGTCAAGCAGCGCAACCGATCCTGCAACCGCTGCAACACTGGCTGCTGAGCCAGACGCTGACACTCCTCTGAAGACAAAAACTCTGAAAGCGAACTGACACTCAAGCACAGAAATTCCACAATGGTTTTTCCGGCAACCCGAAACTGACCACTGGCCTGACTGAGCCGCTGGCCATGACAAACCTCGCAAACCACAATCTGCTTAGCCTGCTTTTTGTAGCCTAACCCTTCACAGCCTGGGCAGCCACCTAATTGATGCGCGAAGTTAAACAACTGCGGAACAGGCTCGGGAAACCTTTCGTTGCATTGACTGCAAACCAACTCCCGGTTGAACGAGCATTCCTGCCAAACGCGACCGTCGACGGTAGTTCGCAATCCCGACTCTTCATTCTCGCCTTCCACCAGCAGAACAACCTTGTGATCGGTATTGAATGCCTGCTCCAGCGATTCCAAACGACGTCGATCCTGGTCTGGCGTGGCAACCAGTCGGTCCAGTATCACGATGATCGGGCCAGCAACTTGCCTGGTTTTTAAATCATCCAAACGAATTGTCGAGTCGTTTTTGATCGCCCGGGAATAGCCTTGCTTGACCAGATTTTCAATAAACCATTCTGGATCGGAATCTGGTATCGTAATTTCGAATCCAATTTGAAATTTGGTACCCTCATCAAGCTGCCGCAGCCAGGAATCCACCGACTGAGGCGTATCGCGCCGCACAGCGCGGGTACAATTGCTGCAATAAGGCTGCGAGAAGTTCGCGAACAAGACATGCAGGAAATCGTTAATTTCACTGGCACTGCCAACCGTAGTCGCCTCGTGCGAACGGTTGTTGCGAATCTTGAATCCGATCGAAGCCGGAACGCCTTCCAGCGAGTCAGCATCCGGTTTGGCAAGCTGCTGCAGATACTGCCTGGCTTGCGGCGAAAGGCTTTCCACGTAACGGCGCTGGCCTTCGGCAAACAAGACATCAAACGCTAAACTTGATTTCCCGCTGCCGCTGCGACCACAGATCGTCAACCATTGCCCGTGCGGAATATTGATGTCCAGGTTTTTCAGATTGTTGACTCGGACACCGCGCGCAACAATTTCTGCTTTCCAGGAAGCTGCTTCACTGGTTTCCGATTTGTCCGCGACCTCAGTCATCAGGCTTTTACCTGAATAACCGTACGGCCAAAAATCTTGCCTTGCAAAATCGTCTGTACCGCCTGGCCAACCTCGTCAAATGGGATCACTGAACTGATCTCTGCCAGGTCAAGCTGCCACTCGCCGGCTAACTTGTTCCAAATTCGCTGGCGGACAGGTTGCGAGACTCCGGCCGAATCGATTCCTTGCAGGGTTACACCACGCAGGATGAACGGGTAAACCGTCATCGCAATGTTTGCGCCGCCGACCAAACCGCACGCCGTAACGCAGCCGCCGCGTCGAGTCGACCTGAGAATCGTTGTCAACATTTGGCCTCCCACTGAATCCACTGCGCCAGCGCACATGCCCTTGAGCAATGGCGATTTGGAATCGTCGACCATTTGTTCGCGAGACAAAACTTGCGAAGCTCCCAATTTTTCAAGCGTCGCCGAGTGTTCCTGTTTGCCGCTGACCGCAATCACTTCATAGCCAAGCTTGCTCAACAAACACAGGGACACAATTCCAACTCCGCCGGTTGCTCCGGTAACCACCATGGGTCCCGAGTCCGGTTCGATCTGGTGATTCAA
>CAZOXC010000397.1:0-4061 GCA_964583205.1 uncultured Pirellulaceae bacterium
ACAATATGGAGTGATGTTCCATTCGGCCATGCCAACGAATTTGTATGGTCCCGGCGACAACTACCATCCCGAAAACTCTCATGTGCTGCCCGCATTGATTCGACGGTTTCACGAAGCGAAACTGCAAAACAGGGAAACAATTACAATTTGGGGCTCTGGCAAGCCGCGGCGTGAATTTTTGCATGTCGATGACTTGGCCAGTGCCATTGAATTGCTGCTGACTCTCGACGATCCACCGAACTGGGTGAATGTCGGTACCGGACAGGATATTTCGATTGCTGAACTGGCGGAACTGGTTGCACAGGTAACTGGATTCGAAGGCAAGATCGAAAATGACTTGTCAAAGCCCGATGGCACCATGCTCAAGTGTAGCGACACCACTTTGCTGCAGAGCTTTGGCTGGAAGCCTTCCATATACTTGCGGGAAGGCGTTGAACAAACCTATCAGGATTTTTTGCACGAGTCTGCGACTGATGCAGTTCGTGCAGCCTAACTCTCAGTATTTAGTTTCAGGATGAAATAAATGACACGCCGCGCTTTAGTAACTGGTATCACTGGTCAGGATGGATCCTATTTGACCGAGCTGCTTCTGGGTAAGGGCTACGAGGTTCACGGTATCGTGCGCCGCTCGAGTACATTCAATACATCCCGAATCGATCACATCTACGAAGATCCACACACACCGTCTGCGAAAATGCACTTGCATTATGGCGACCTGACAGACGCCCAGAATTTGACCAATCTGGTGTTGGATGTAGAGCCGGACGAAATTTATAACTTGGGCGCTCAAAGTCACGTTCGTGTGTCGTTTGATCAACCCAGCTACACAATGCAAACGGTTGGACTGGGCGCTCTGAATGTGCTGGAGGCAGCTCGCCAATTGCACAAGAGTCGTGAGGTTCGAGTTTATCAAGCGTCTTCGTCAGAAATGTACGGGGATGTTTTCGAGACACCTCAAACCGAGTCAACACCTTTCTGTCCGCAAAGCCCTTATGCTTGTGCAAAGGTTTACGCTTTTCACCAGACGGTGAATTATCGAAAAGCCTACGACATGTTTGCTGTAAACGGGATTCTGTTTAATCACGAGTCTCCTCGTCGCGGCGAGACCTTTGTGACTCGAAAGATCACGCGGGCCGCTACCAGAATTAAAATGGGACTGCAGGACAAGTTGTTCCTTGGAAACCTGGACGCCAAACGCGACTGGGGCTATGCCAAAGATTACGTTGAAGGCATGTGGATGATGCTTCAGCATCACGAGGCCGACGACTTTGTGCTTTCGACCGGCAAGACCTATTCGATCCGTCAGTTCCTGGACTATACGTTCGGTCATCTGGACCTGGATTGGAACAAGTACGTTGAAATCGATCAGCGTTATTTCCGGCCAACCGAAGTGAATTTGCTGCTGGGCGACTGCTCAAAAGCCAAAGAGGTACTGGGCTGGGAGGCCAAGGTCGATTGTGAAGGGCTGGCAAAGATCATGGTTGACCATGACTTGAATCTGGCTGAGGCCGAGTTGGCCAGAAAAAAGTTTGAACGCGAGCAGTTACGACTCCGCGCTTGATTGCCAGTAAAACAGAATTAGATAAATAAAACGTTGCGGTGAAAGTTCACCGCAGCGTTTTTTGCGTTTGTGGATCCGATAAAAATCTCAGCCTTAACTCCTGCGAAAAAACTACAATGAAAATTATCGTCACTGGCGGCGCTGGATTTATAGGTTCGAATCTGATCCGGTACATTCTTCAGAAAACTGACAACGAAGTCTTGAACCTTGATAAGCTTACTTATGCAGGGAATCTCGAATCACTTCAGGGCGTTGCGGATGATTCCCGCTATCAACATCGATCTGTAGATATCGTTGATCGAGAAATGGTCGAGCAGACTTTTGCGGATTACCGGCCCGACGCGATCATGCACTTGGCTGCCGAATCGCATGTTGACAGGTCGATTGATGGACCGGATGAATTTATTCAGACCAACATCGTCGGTACATTCAATTTGCTGCAGGCTTCAAGGAATTACCTTGCATCAGCGACCGCCGAGGTCAAACAAGGCTTCAGGTTTTTGCACGTCTCTACTGACGAGGTCTACGGTTCGTTGGGTTTGGACGATCCGCCCTTTACCGAGACCACGCCTTACGATCCACACTCGCCCTATTCGGCCAGTAAAGCCGCATCGGATCACCTTGCCAGAGCCTGGAACGACACTTACCAACTTCCTGTCCTGATTACCAATTGCTCGAACAACTACGGACCCTGTCAGTTTCCGGAAAAGTTAATCCCGGTTGTGATTTTGAAAGCGCTCTCCGGCCAAACGATACCTGTGTATGGCAAGGGTGACAACATTCGAGACTGGTTGTACGTAAGTGACCACGCGGCAGCACTGTACAAAGTGCTGACCGCAGGCCAGATCGGCCAGACCTACAATATTGGTGGCAATAATGAACTCACCAATCTGGAACTTGTTAAGTTGATTTGCTCAATTCTGGATAAAATCAAACCAGTCGACCAAAATCCGGACATGGCAGGTCAAACGATCAAGCACTATGAAGAGTTGATTGAATTTGTCACTGACCGACCCGGTCATGATTTGAGATATGGAATCGATTCCACCAGGATCAGTACTGAACTGGGATGGGAGCCGGCGGAAGATATGCAAAGTGGCTTCCGCAAAACGGTTGAGTGGTATCTCGAGAATCGCGAGTGGTGGCAGAGAATAATAAGTGGAGACTATCAACTGGAACGCCAAGGATTGGGAAACTGAGTCGAAGTACTATTAGAAAAGACGATCGCAGATGAAAGGTATAATACTGGCTGGTGGGTCGGGGACCCGGTTGCATCCGATTACGGTTGCAATGTCAAAACAGATGATCCCGATTTACGACAAGCCCATGATCTACTATCCGCTGAGCACATTGATGCTGGCTGGTATCAACGAGATCTTAATTATCTCGACTCCGGAGGATCTGCCTAATTTCCAAAGGCTGTTGGGTGACGGGAAAGAGTTGGGTTGCGAATTCAGTTATGCCGAACAGGCTGTACCCAATGGTTTAGCCCAGGCATTTGTGATTGGTGAGTCATTCATTCAGGACGACAAGGTAGCTCTGGTTTTGGGCGACAATGTTTTCTATGGATCAGGATTCGGCAGATTGATCCGCAACCATACTGACCCAGACGGGGCGGTGGTGTTTGCGGCGCCCGTAAGAGATCCGGAACGTTATGGTGTGGTCGAGTTTGACCGGGACAACAACGTAATTTCGCTGGAAGAAAAACCAGCCCAGCCAAAATCGAATTTTGCAGTACCAGGTTTGTATTTTTATGACAACGACGTGATTGAGATTGCAAAAAACATCGAGCCTTCGGCTCGAGGTGAATACGAAATCACTTCTGTAAATAACGAGTACCTGAAGCGTCAAAAGTTAGCCGTCGGCGTATTCAATCGCGGCATCGCCTGGCTGGATACCGGAACTTTTGCATCGCTCAACGAGGCTTCAACCTTCGTGCGCGTGATCGAAGAACGCCAGGGTACCAAGATCGGCTGCATCGAAGAGGTGGCGTACTACAGCAAATTTATCGACAAGGATCAGCTCAAACATCTCGCCAGGAAGTACGACAAGAGTGGTTACGGCGAGTATTTAATGAGGCTTGCAGACGACCAAAGAAAATGAGAACTGACTGGAAAAGATACGACTGTTTTTCAGGCAAGGTAACACTTAGTTGACAACTGAAGCTCCGATTTTTGTGTTGGGAAATCCGCGCTCAGGTACAACCCTGTTGCGATTGATGTTGACCAGCCATCCGCTGATTGCGGTGCCGCCCGAGTGTGGGTTTCTGATTTGGCTGAAATCCCGGTTTGGTGACTGGTCTCAAGATGCGTTGCAGGATTCGGCTCAAGTCGAACGGTTCGTTGATGAAGTTGGGCAGTGCAAGAAATTTGAGACCTGGGAATTGTCGGCGGATTTAATGCTTGAGGAAATCACAGGCCGCCAGCCCACCAGCTATGCGGATTTATGCAGTTGTATTTACTGGGCATTTGTCAAGTTTCGTGACTCTTCCGCGATACGT
>CAZOXC010000398.1:0-4059 GCA_964583205.1 uncultured Pirellulaceae bacterium
GGCACTCACTGAAAGTAGAAGCATCATGGCACAAACAACGCCAAATGGATACATCAAAAGAGACTCCGGGCTCGGAAGGTCCGCCGCCGCTCAGCGGATAATTGCCAGGGCGAAACGACAACATACGTCATACGACATTGCCGACATTCACCGTCGAGTCGGCCCGCTACCCGAGTGGTTGCACAGACGTTTCGGCGTACGGATAGACCTGCGTGCAAGCGGAGGAAACCGCATGACCGAGTGCCCACGGCATCGCCCCGGCCACACAAGATCAGCACACTGCCAGGAGTGGCCAGACGGGCGCTGGACCTTCCGATGTCACGTCTGCGACATCGGCCCGCTTGACGTTATTGACCTGCTCGTTGAGCTCGGAGAAGTCGTTGACCGAGGTGCTGCCATTCGCCAGCTCGGGGCGACCGAAGATGTCGTTGACTTCCACACGGTTCAACGTAGTGAACCCCGCCCGGACCCACCTCCGACCGAGCCAATGACAAGCGAACCAAACGAACGCATGGACGGAGTCGAAGCCGAGCGCATCCTCGCTGACTACCTCACCACTCGTCAGTGGCGACCAGAGACGTCCCGAGCACTCGACCTTCACGTCGTAAGGCGCAATGGCGAGGCGAGAATCCGTCACCCCTTCACGGCAGGTGGACGGTGGTACGCAGCGCAAGATCGCGCCGTGGGTTCATCGGCCCCCAAGTGGATGACCACTAAGGGTTCGAAGCTCATCCCCTACAACCTCGACGCTATCGTTCGGACAAAGGAGCACCTGTCGTGTCTAGTCCTTTGTGAAGGGCCAGCGGACACGATCACGCTGCTTGATACGTTCGGCACCGACTACCCTGCCCTTGGTATCCCGGGAGCAGGCAACTGGAAGTCGCAGTGGACAAGGGCAATCAAGTCGGCTGGATGGCCCTCGGTCGCAGTCGCATCTGACAATGACGAAGCCGGTGATCGGTTGCGTGCAACGATCGCGGAAGAACTCGATGGAATCGCCGGCGTGCGTTGCCTCGAGATTCCCGATGGTTGCAGCGACCTAAACGATTGGCGCATCGCCAGCGGGGAGAGTTTCTCCCTCGAGTTCCTACGAGCACTCGACTCCGAGAAACGGCCCGTCGCATCTTCAGGCGAACTTGATTTTGGAGATGCACTACCAGTCCCAAAGATCACAGACGAGCAGCGGGCGCTGTTCGCTAAGGCTCGTAGACAAATGGGACTCGATGACGAAGTAGGTGCAGCATGACCGTCACCGACATGCCGATCGCCGTCGGCCTCGCGCTCGGACATCCCGAGGCACCCCTTGAATCCGATGACGATTCCCCAGCCGAAGAGGGTTTGTGGGCGGATCGATTCAGTTCAGGCGGCAGCGTTTTCGACCTCCCTCCCGGATGCCCAGCGGTGTGGGGGGATGGACAAAACGTCCTTTGGGCTGAAGGCGAAGGTCTCATGATCGCAGCGCTCCAGGGCACGGGCAAGACGACAATTGCCCAGCAGTTAGTGCTGCATGGCATCGGTGTTCGGCGAGGTGACTTCGTCGGGCACCCGGTCAAAGAGATGAGCAAGGTTCTGTATCTCGCAATGGACCGCCCACAGCAAGCGCAGCGATCGTTTAAGCGGATGGTCGAGCCAAGCGACCGCGCAGCCCTCGATGAACGACTCGTCATCTGGAAAGGCCCACCACCAGCGAGCGTTATCCAGCAACCCGAACTCTTGGTGATAATGGCGCAATCACAAGACGCCGATGTTCTCGTGATCGACTCACTCAAAGACCTCGCCCCTGGGCTATCGAAAGACGAAGTTGGGGCCTCTGTAAACAGCGCCTTCCAGATGGTTATAGCGGCGGGAATCGAACTCGTCGTGCTTAACCACAATCGCAAACCCCCTCAGGATTCATCAAAGAAGGGGACGCCAGACATCGGCGACGTTTACGGCTCCACATGGCTCTCATCCGGCATGGGGTCCGTGTTGATGATTACCGGCAAGCCCGGCGATACGACTGTAGGGCTCAACCACCTGAAGCAACCCGCCGAGGTGGTTGGACCACTACGACTCAAACACGATCACCCAAAGGGGAAAACGACGATTGATGAAGATTCAGCGGATCCATACACGATCCTGAAGGCAAAGAAGTCAGCGACGGCTCAACAGGTGGCCGCTGCATGGTTCGGGACCAACTCACCCTCGAGAACCGAAATTCAGAGGACTCGACGCGAGCGAGACAAGTTGGCCGACAAGGGGCATGCCGAGCGTTTCAAGGACGATCTCGGGGTGACGTACCAATCCAAGAGACGCTGATAAATCAACGGCACGCAGACGAGCACGGTTTTCGTGTTGTGCGTGCCCGCCTTCTAAAAGTGTTGAAAACTCAATGGTTTTCCAGCGCGGAAGCGAGCACGAACATGGCCATCGTCAAGGAGCACGGAAGCGAGCACGCATGAGTTCGGAACGTTGATTTATCGCGGCACAAAGCGAGCACGCATGAGCACGGAAGAAGAAATGGGGAAGTCGAAGAACGTGGACGCCAGGAGGAGGGTTCTTCTTCCTTGAATGGAAACCAAAGCCCGCCCGCTGGAACTCTCCATGAGCAGTAGAAAACGACAGACACTTTCATGGAAATTTTCTACATAATCTGAGGCCTTGGGACACGACAGAAGCAAGGCCGGGGCCCCTATTTTCTGACCCCTCCCCCAGGGTCTGACCTCGATCCCTCAAGATCAATCCCTCTGACGAGCCGAAACCAACCCGCTAGCAGTCTGAGTGTTAACTTCTAGGCATCAACCCAGTTCGCCGCTCCACCGAGCTGGACCCAAGTGGAGCACCTCACATTCCTACGAGAAAGAACTGGACGTTGGAACCATGGATACGCCTTATTACAAGGATCCCAACTACTACACCACTCGAGACGTTGCTGCCTTGACCGGCAAATCGCTCCCCACGATCAGACGGTGGATCCAAGAAGGTCACACTCCGGCAATGAAATTCGGGCCAGGCGGACACTGGAGATTTCGCCGTCAAGACTTCGACGCTTGGGCGAAATCTGGGTTCAAGGCCTGCGCTTTGTCGGCGAGAGATCACTATCAGGATCCAGCGATTCCTCACATAGTCGTGTCGAACGGAGGCGCGACCATCCATTGCTACTACTGCCCATCCCTATCAGGGCCAAATCTGGGCACACAAACTTGACTTCGAGCCTCGTCTTCTCACGTGTGCTGGAAATATCAAAGACGGACGCCCTTGCACCCTCCTCAACCGCCGAGTGGCTCGATTCGTTAACTCCCTGAATGTTGCCATTGCGGATTCGTGTTCTTGGATTCGCCTCGATACTGGCAACGACTGGTTCCTACTACCAGTTTACCTCTGTCACATGACGGTCCTGACCAACTCATCGTCCTCCGCCGCCTGACGAGTTGCCTGCTTCAACTCGGATCTTTGGTTTGCGACAACTGTTGCGCAACCACGGCGCTTGACTTCAAATAGCGCATAACTGTGATTATGCGCTATCTTGAACATATGTAGATCGAGCGTCCAAACACTCACGAAATCGCGATCAGGACCATCGAAGACGACGTTGCGTCGTGGCTGCTTACGAAGCGCTCGGAGAACACGCGAAAGGCATACGCCCGAGACCTTGCAACGTTCAGCGCATTCGTCGGCGACCTCGGAGTCGACATGTTTGAAGCGACACCCGATCATGTGAACGCCTGGGCACGATTCCAATCGAACGAAGGCGATTCGGCGTCCACTGTAAACCGTCGCCTCTCCACGGTCTCGAGTTTCTTCGCAAAGCTGGTTTTGGAAGGCAAGCGTGAAACTAATCCTGGCAATGCTGAGCGGGTAGCCAGAGAGAACCGCTCCCCCGGCAAGGCAGCCGCTGCGCTAAGCACATCCGAGATGAAGTCACTTTTGGGCGCAGCGGAAGAAGCTGGCAAATGAGACTATCTCTTGGTTCAGCTTCTCGCCCATACGGGAATGCGGGTCTCGGAACTATGCGCCGCCAACTTCGGCGATCTTCGCGATGAGAAGGGCCACTGCGTGCTCTTCATAACCGGCAAGGGC
>CAZOXC010000399.1:0-4057 GCA_964583205.1 uncultured Pirellulaceae bacterium
TCGATCGATCAGGCTCGATGGCCTATGGAGACACTGAAACTGCCGAGTACCCACCTGTACCCAGTTCAGCGCCTGCCGACTGGTTCTTCGGAGACCCTTGCCCACCGGATGCTCGCTGGTTGGATTTGGTGGATGCCACGGAAATCTTTTTGAATGTTCTAAAACAAACGCCGCAGGATGAAATGGTTGGGCTCGCGACCTATGCGGATACTGCTTCAATGGACGAAGACCTTAACGACGAGTATACGAAAATCTTAATCGGCCTGGACCAAACCACTCAAATATTTGGCGGTGGCGGGACGAACATCAATGACGGTATCGGTCGAGGAATCGATATTTTGGAGCACTCGTCCGAATCGCGAGCCTTCGCCGCCAAGGTGGTGATTGTGTTGACGGATGGAGTTTCGACCGTTGGGGGTTCTCCAAGGAATGCCGCACGGGCTGCTGCTGATTCGGGCATCAGTGTATTTACAGTGACTTTCTCCAATGAAGCTGATCAAAAATTAATGAGGCAGGTTGCCGAGATCGGTAAAGGAAAACACTTTCATGCCAGCACCGCCGACGATTTGAAAACGGTGTTTGCCGAGATCGGTCGACAGTTGCCAACTTTGTTAACTCAATAAAAAATTTGCTACCCCAGGACCCACAGCCTTTTAGGGAATGTCTATGAACGTTTTGAGAAGTCTCTTTGGACTTCGTCAACGCCAGGTGAAAACTCGTCTGAATTCGAATGGTAAACCGGTCAGAAAAAGAGCGGGTGCTGCCGCTGTTGAAATGGCGCTGGTTTCTCCAATTATTTTCCTGATCTTTTTTACCGGGATCGAGTTAGTGCGAATGAATGTCGTTCGCCATACCATGAAGATCGCAGCTTACTCGGCTGCTCGTGAAGTAATTGTGCCAGGCGCGAACAAGCAGGAAGCGATCGACCGAGCCAATGAGATTTTAGCGACCGCTGGAATCAATAACGCTGTTCTGAGTTTTTCTCCCAACGTCATTACGGAGGGTACCGAATCGGTCAAAGTCGAAATCGATATACCGATGAATCAGAACAGTTGGGGCGTTATGAGATTCTTGTCCGGATCCGATCTGAACGTGGCTTCTGAATTGCGGACCGAGCGGATACCGATCGTGCAGGCGCAGACTTTGGATGAATTGACTCGTCCACCGCCGCCTCCACCACCGCCGCCAATATCACCACCGCAGGATCCTCATCCCGGTCCTGACGATCCTGGAACCAGCGGGCCAGATGATTCGGAAGGTGATCCGGAGCCGGATGATCCGCCGCCGGAATCTAAACCTGAGCCAAAACCAAAGCCAGAGCCCAAACCGGAACCTCCTCCACCGCCACCCATTCTGCTTTAGGCTTGATAAAGAAACTTCGCAACCACCTGTCAATCGGCAGGTGGTTTTTTCGTGGCAGGACCGAGTTCCCTCCATTACATAGGGCCAGCAATCGCGATAAGATACTTGATTCGAAAATCGGGGATCACAAACCGTATGGACAATTCGTCAATCAAGTCACTGCAGCTGGGTAACGGCCTGACTCTCATCGCGGAGTGCATGCCGTGGCTGGAGTCCGCGTCATTCGCAATTTCAGTACCGGCCGGCTGCCAATTCGATCCAGAATCAAAGTTGGGTTTGGCCAACTTCGTCTGCGAGATGGTGCAGCGAGGGTGCGGCAGTCTGGACAGTCGTCAATTCATCGAAAAACTTGAATCGATCGGTGTCGACTATTCGTCTTCCGTTTCCGTGTATCACACTCATTTTGGTGGAGCGCTGCCCGCCAGGAAACTTGCCGATGCATTGCAAGTCTATTCGGATGTGCTGCGAAACCCGGTGATGCCGGAAGACCAGATGGAAGACGGCCGAATGGTTTGTATGCAGGAAATTCGAGCGATCGAAGACGACTTGCCGCAGCGAGTCATGTTGAGTTTGCGACAACGTCAGTACGGTGATCCTTTGGGGCGCAGTTGCCAGGGCAACTATGAGAGCATCCAGTCGGTCAGTTATCAGGATGTGGGTGATTTCTATCGGCAGTTTTATCGGCCAAACGGCTTGGTCATTGGTGTTGCCGGCAACATTGACTGGGATGCGTTGTGTCAGCAAGTGGAATCGTTGTTCGGCGACTGGCAGGAGGTGGCAGTTGACGAAATTCAAGTCCGTGACCAGAGCGTCGGTGTGCATCACATTGATTTCGAGAGTCAGCAAACGCATATCGGCCTGGCGTTCCCCTCGATTCCTTACAGTAACGACAACTATTTTGTAGCACGCGGTGCCGTTGGTGTTCTCAGCGATGGTATGAGCAGTCGGTTGTTCAGTGAGATCAGAGAGAAGCGAGGACTTTGTTACTCGGTTTACGCCTCGCTACATTCGCTAAAAGATCGCGGCAGCATCATCAGCTATGTGGGAACGGGTGCAGATCGAGCCCAGCAATCTTTGGATGTGCTGATCGAGGAGCTGACTCGATTATCCGAGGGAATCACCAACGAAGAGCTTGAACGATTGAAAATCCAAGTACGAAGTTCGCTGGTGATGCAGCAGGAATCAAGTCGCTCGCGAGCATCTTCGATTTCCAGCGACTATTTTCATCTTGGGCGGGCTCGTACATTGGACGAAGTCAATCAACTGATTAACGATTTGTCGGTCGAGAGAATTAACAAATACCTGGCTGATAACCCGCCAGCAAATTTCAACCTGGTGACTTTGGGGTCCCAGCCGCTGGAGTTCACGATGGACACATAATCACGTAGTTTTCGAGTCACGTTTTCATCCAGCCCGTAGTCATCGATTAAAATAATCTCAAAGCGATTAAGTCAATGGAATACCGCCAACAACAACTTGAAAACGGAATGACGGTTCTGGCCGAAATCAATCCCAATGGTCATTCGATGGCGATGGGTTTTTTCGTGCGCACGGGTGCTCGGGATGAAGGATCTGATATCGCTGGAGTCAGTCACTTTCTGGAGCATATGGTTTTCAAGGGAACCCCCAATCGCTCGGCCGAGGATGTGAATCGCGAGCTGGACGAAATGGGCTCGCACAGTAACGCTCGGACTTCTGAAGAGAGCACGATTTATCATGCTACGGTGTTGCCCGAGTTTCAAACTCCGGTGGTCGAGTTGATGGCGGATATCCTGCGGCCCTCGTTGCGGGATGATGACTTTGAAATGGAGAAGCAAGTCATCATTGAAGAGATCATGATGTACGATGACCAGCCTCCCTATGGCGGTCACGAAAGAATCATGGCCGAATATTTTGGTCGGCACCCATTGTCGCAAAGTGTTTTGGGGACCGTCGATTCCGTAGGTGGGCTGACGCCACAGCAAATGCACGGCTATTTCGATAAGCGATATTCGCCCGATAACATTGCTCTGGTGGCAGCCGGAAATGTGGATTTCGAAAAACTGGTTGTGGATGCCGAAAGACTCTGCGGCAGTTGGCAGGCAAGTTCGGCTTCTCGCGACGAAACCAAGGCTGAACCCAGTTTCGGATTCCATACGATTCACAAAGAGCAGGCAGTGCAGCAATACATTTTGCAACTTGCACCGGGCCCCTCTGCTCTCAATGATGACCGATTTGCAACTCGAGTTCTCAGTACGATCCTGGGAGACGATGGCGGTAGCCGAGTGTATTGGGAGTTTATCGATACGGGACTGGCCGAGGCCGCTGGGATGGGAAGCTACGAATACGATGATAACGGTGTCATCATGAGTTACATCTGTTGCGAACCGGAGCGAGCCCAAGACAATTTGAATCGCTTGACCGAATTGCAGAAAAATGCAGTGAACCTGGAGGTCAGCCAGCATGAACTGGATCTGGCAAAAAGCAAAATTGCTTCGCACATTATCCTGGCCAGCGAGCGAACCGATAGCCGAATGTTTTCGGTTGGAATGCAATGGTTGAAGGGCCAGGATTTCAAAACACCGGCCGACATCGCGGAGCTTTATGAAGCAGTGACTCTGGAGCAAGTCAACTCGGCGGCGCAAAAATATCCACTGACACCCAACATGACTGTGGTTGTCGGTCCCAACAACGAATTACGTGCAATCGATTAACT
>CAZOXC010000400.1:0-4030 GCA_964583205.1 uncultured Pirellulaceae bacterium
CTGCTGAACGGGATTGCCAGCCAGGACCCGGAAACTCAAGCTGGCGGAGCGTGGATTCAAGATGGTCAAATCGAACAGGCGATTGAAGACGGTTTGAAAATCGTCGGCGCGGCCGAATTTCTGGTGAGCGAGTTACGGCGAGCGGCCAGCTTGTCTTCAGCCGACCTGCTGACTCGTGAAGCCGCTTCGCACCTGATTCACCAGTTAAAATCGACTCAACCTTCAGTGGTTGACGAACTGGTTCCCGATTTGTTGACTGTCGGCCAGGTCCAGCAAATATTGCAAAAACTGCTGATAGAAGATGTTCCGATTCGCCAATTCCAGTTAATTCTGGAAACCCTTGCCGACCATGCTCGACTGACCCAAAACATTGACGAATTGACCGAGATCGTACGAGCTCGGTTGTCACCTTATATCTGCCAAAGAATCTCGCGTGACGGGACATTGAAGATTATTCGTTTTGACAGTGGCAGTCAGCAACTCCTCAAATCTCATATCCAGATTGGCAACGTGCATGGTTCCGACTGGTCAGAACAGGAAACCACCCAGGTACTCAGCAAAGTTTCGGAAGCCATCGATCGGCATCGGGATTCTGCTATCGTCGTGGACTCGCATTTGCGTCCGCGAATCCGGCGTCTACTTCGTCTGCAACACCCTGACGTACGAGTGTTGAGTGAAAACGAAGTCACGTCGGCTAACAGCGTTCAGGAAGTTGAACGAATTGGGTTGGAATTCTAACCAGTTGTGTTTATCCAGGCTGGATAATCGCTATCCCGCGACATTACTTCTTGCCTAATCACGAAAACGTAAACTTTTCATTAAGAGCTTGATTTTCGATGGTCGATGTAACGACAGCGAGAGGGCTCGCCCTGATTGTGACCTAAAGCCAGTCGCAAACCATCTACTCGGAAAAACCCGAGTTCAAATCATGCTGGCAAAAGTGGAACGAGGTCACAACGGAAATCAAGAAGTTGAACATTTGGTCATTGACTTGGCGTTCAAAATTTTGCTAACACCGGCCCTCGAAGTGACACAGTCAGGTATCTGCCAGTTGCTTCATGCGAAAATTTAAATCAATTTCCGATTGTAGATCGAGGATCGAATCTGCAATTTGAAAACCCGATACAAAACCTTGCCCAGCAATTTAATTGCTGACTTTCACGGAGGATTGAATGGCAACCACAGTTGATTCGCCAGAAGAGATTCAACGAGTATGGCAAGAATACAAGCAGGACAAATCCAAGAAGGATTTACGCAATCGCTTGATGGAACGCTACTTTCCACTCGTCAAATACAATGGCGAGAGGATCTGGCAGCGACTTCCTGACGGTGTAGAACTTGATGACCTGATTTCGGCAGGCGTTTTCGGCCTGATGGATGCAATCGATGCATTCGACCTGGAACGCGGTGTCAAGTTCGAAACGTATTGCGTCCCGCGTATTCGAGGAGCCATGTTGGATGAGTTGCGTACGATGGACTGGGTTCCACGGCTCGTTCGCTCAAAGGCCAGCAAAATCGCTGACGCGACCAAGAAGCTCGAAGCCAAATTCGGACGTGCACCGACCGAACATGAGATGGCCGACTTCATGGGCTTGACCGTCAAAGAGCTGGAAAAAATGTTAATCGATGCTAACGCGGTTAACCTGATCAGCTTGAACAAGAAGTGGTACGAGACCGATAGTTACAAAGATGTTCGCGAAATCGACATCCTGGAAGACAAGAAGGGTGAAGATCCGACTCGTCGTGTCCAGAAGAACGATTTGATGCGACTGGTGACCAAAGGTCTGAATCGCAACGAACGCTTGATCATCATTCTTTACTACTATGAAGAATTGACGATGAAAGAAATTGGCCAAACACTGGACTTGAGCGAAAGCCGAGTCAGCCAGATGCACAGTAGCATTGTCAACCGGCTGCAGGAACAACTGGGACGTCGACGTGGCGAGTTCAAAAACGCTCACGTCAAAAAGTAGGCCACCAGCAACAACCTGAATTCAACACCAGCCCGGCTTTGTCGGGCTTTTTTTATGCGCCCGTCTCAAACTACCAGCCAACTACAAACGTCCAGTCAATGGAAAGGTCAAGGCCATGGAACGGGCGTAACAATGCAAATGCAAAGGGCGTAGCAATGACGAATAGAATGGGACTGACTATTCCCACTCGACCCAATCTTCAAAGGGCGCATCGTGAGCGTCAGTTGGGCTCTTTTTGGCACTCAGCGGTTTTCCCTGCTTAACAGGACCGTTCAGCATTTCGTGTTGAGAAATCAAGTCCTGCAATTCTTCGGCCATCCAGAAACTGAAGTCAAAGAAGGCTTCCATCTCTACAGTTAGTGGAAGATCGTTTTTGTTCCGAGCCAAATTGAGTGGTGGAACAGTATTGAGTCGTTTGATCATGTGGGAGTTGCCTTTCAATATCGAATGATCGGCGGTCCCTGCCAGTGATCGCGATGAATTCAAGCATCGTGCTTGTCGTAGCGATTAGGTAAAGTCTTCTGAATAAGTAATTTGTCAGGATGCTTGATTAGACTACCAGCCCCGTCGACAAGTCAGGACCAGTCTTTCAATTAACTGGACGAATCTAACATGCAGTTGGTTCATTTGTTCTTTATGCCAGCATATCCAGTGCCGGCAATTCAGTTTTTCCGTAATGATTGAACCTTGGCTGCGTACAGCACGTAATAGTCGCGAGTCAACCAACTTCGGTTGATTTTGAGAACAATCTGGCGAAGTTAATTCGCATTCTGGCAATCAGCCAGACTGAGAAAGAATCAGCTAGACTTGATCACGACACCTGTTGCGACAGTTCGAGTCACCTTTGAACATTACAACAGGTATCGCGAAGACAAAATTGAAAATGCTAGCGTCGAAGTACCGATGTCTACAGTGCACCACAGCGACCTGCAAAGTCAGTCCCCCCGTTATGGATGGCACCCTCGACAAGGAATGCAACGACGCCTTGGATGCGACAAGGAATTTTTTCGCAATATGGACTACCAGGACAACGTGTCCGGCCTGTTTTTGATTGTATAGCCAATCAACCTACGCAGGGGCAACCATTTGCTCTAGAATTCCGTGGCTTTGAAAAGTCACATGTCGCAATAACAACTGTGCCTAAACCAAATCAACGCCTACGATTGGCCCATAACGGGAGACTAAAATGGAGATCCGTGGAACAAGTCCGGTTCAAACGACCCAGGCTGTAAGTGCGACCAGTGATGTCAACAGTGTCGAATCTACACAACAAGTAAACCACCCAGACATTGTCGATCAACTTGACATCTCGGCGGAAGCTCAGGCTGCCAGCCAAATTGGCGAAGCAACTGATGCTCGAGCCCTGCGAATTGCGGAAATCAAATCGCAAATCGCTGAAGGTTCATACGAAACAGCTGAAAAACTGGATGCGGCAGTCGACCGTCTGCTGGATGAAATGGCCTAAGGTTTCCGAGTAACTTGCTCAGAAATTTGACCCGCAACTAGCTTTACACCTGTCCGGTAAACGGCAAACGACAAACCTCTTTCACACACTTTGTCTTCGCGCTCTGTGTGTGGACGCACCTTTGATTTACTGAACGAAAAAGCGGCTCACGAGATTCGTGAGCCGCTTTTTTTTGATCAAACATGAGTCGCATTTTTGCCTCTGATGCCAACCGTTTGCTCTATGCAAAATCTTCGCTACAATCTTATTGAGATTGAAAACGTGTGTTTTTACTTTGTTTACATGCGAATCTTGGTTTCAGTCTCAATATCCCATTTCCCGCTTGGACGTTATGTCACTAGGCCGAGTAAAAACTGCTTCCTCGCCACAGGAACGATTCGAAGAATTCCTGCAGATTCGAGGTATGCGCAATACCGGGCAGCGACGAGTCCTCCTGGACCACGTGTTCAAGAAACATGAGCACTTTGATGTTGATCAATTGATCGAACAACTTCCCAAACGAGGACACAAAGGATACGTCAGTCGCCCCACGGTTTATCGAACCCTGGCAGAATTCGTAGACGCCGGATTGCTGCGAAAAATTGAACTGGAT
>CAZOXC010000401.1:0-4030 GCA_964583205.1 uncultured Pirellulaceae bacterium
ATCGATCCTTGACATTGGCCTCTCCGCGCTGTTGTCGCTCAGCAATCTCATTTGACAACGATTCACTTTGGCCTTGGCACGCTTGAATACACATGACGCACCTGTGCGGAGCAAAGTCCCAACTTCCAATCGCCGCGACAAGTCATCGCAGTAGACCGCCAGTTTCGAAACAGTCTCCGGCTCGCCGGTCTTGGCCGCCACAACACACTCGGCATTAATCATACTCAAATCACCCAGAACGGTTTTGGAATCTGGATAGTAAACGTAGGTACCGACCACACTCAAAACCACCAAACCGACACAGGCAACTACTCCGATGAGCCAGGAGGGCAATGTAATGTCCAACTTCGACTGAGTTTCGCGCTTCTGCTGGTACCAGCCGGCAAGATCCCAGACCCTGCCCACCAGGTTAAAACCCACTCCCACAACCACCAACAAAACCAGAAAATAGGATCCGCTGAATCCCCGATCTTCATAATCCTGTTTTATCTCGGCAATCGCTTTATTTAGATACTCGCCTTCGGTCGCGGGATAAGGATGAGTGTAGATGTCAAATGCGTGGGTATGTCCTTGTGGAGCAACCCCTTCTGGATAGAGCGGCTTGTCCATTGCGTAGGCAAAGACAACCGTCAGGGTAAACAACAAACCGGCAAACCACAGTACCTTGCGAAAGCCAAAGGCAATCGCAAACCAAACCAGAACGCCAACATTCACTCCGGCACCCAGGATCAACAGAGAGAAAGCTGCTCCGATCGAGTTGCCGTGCTGAAACATCCCGCCAATTTGGCTCATGGCCAGCAAAGGTGTCGAGTAAATTGGGGCTACGTAGCCGGCCATGAAAACAGGAGCAAACATCTTGTCAGGTTCCGTTTCGCCTTGCAGTGATCCGTGAGGGACCAGGGCAGCGATCGTGCCGGAAGCGATGATCCCGATCGCCATAAACACGGCAGACCATCCAATCAGCTCGCCGGAAGCTCCCTGGAGGACAGCAATTGAACGGCGAAGACCTGTCGAAGGAATCGGTGACTCAGAATCCTGCAGTGGCGAGTCTGCCATCTGTTTGCCAAACACTTTTCCCCAAATTGCACCCATGCCAGTCACGATCAACATCGCGGCGGCGCTGAAAATAAGCACGGCAAAGGGGTTGGGAAGCGACAGCCCGTACAGAATCGATAACGGGTTGAACAATGGAGCCGTCAAGCCAAAAGCGATGATGGTGCCGGGCTTCACACCGACTCGATGTAGCTCTCGAACAACCGGAATGACTCCCAGCGAACAAACTGGCAGCAGCATTCCCACCGCCCAACCGATGACTAAGCCATAACGAGAATCGTTTCCGAACAAGGAGCGGGTTTTTTCAGCCCCGATCATGTATCGAAAAATCGCTGAGATAAAACAGCCGAAGGCAATCCAAATCGATGCATCCACAACGATTTGAGAACAACGTAGCAGCCATCCAGACAGGAAATAGTCCATGCGGTTATTCCTCACTCGCTTTCTTGGCAATTTCTTGCAACTTGTTCATGTGCGTTTCCATTTCCGCAGACTTCGTTTTCCACGCTTCCCGAAATTCAGACTCTGAAGAATCGTCTGAAATTCCTTTGAACAACGACTGAATCGATTTTGAAGTATCTTTCAGCGCATTCCAATCAGGTTCATCAAGATTTGTCAGTACCGCAATTTCCGGCAACCACCCTGCGATATCGTTTAACTCGGTTCGGGCATCGACGACAACCTGATGCCGCTCAATCGATTCTTTCATTTCAGCATGATCGTCATGATGGTCCATACCTTCTTTGTATTCGCTGGCCAAATAGTAATGTGAATGCGCGGCGGCTCCTTCACCATGAATCACTTCTACAACCTCATAACTTGTCGGCTGAGGCAATTCGCCGGTGCCAATCAGTGCCCCGTGTATTGATTGCATCCGGTCGATGGCATTTTGCAATCCTTCCGGGCGGTGAAAAGTCATCTTCGGCAACTTATGTTTTTCAACTGATGCAGTATTGCCCGAGTCACTGTTGGTGCAGCCAGCCACCAAACCGACGGCCACGATGGTTATCAATGAATAGATGTTTTTCTTCATGTCTTTCCTAAGCTCCTGGGACGGAAACAGATTCAATGACCTCGTCGATAATTCGATCCGCGTTTTGGGTCGAATTGGCCATTCTCAATTTCAACACCGGCTTGGCCATGGCCTGGACATCATCGGGAGTTACGAATGTCCGGCCCTGCACAAACGCCCAAGCTTGAGCCATTTGTTGCCAAGTGATCAACCCTCGAGGACTCAATCCGATCTCCAGCTCCGAATGCTCGCGAGTCGCCGTTCCCAAATCGACCAGATAGCTTCGTACCGTTTCATTAACTTCGGTTCGATTGGCGGCAGTCTGAAGTTGCTGCAACTCTTCCAGGGTAAGAACCGGTTCTTTGCGATCTTGTTCCTCCGAGTTTTCAACACGGTCGCCCAGCATCGCGATTTCATCGGTGCGCGCGGGATATCCGATGCTCAAGGTGATGGCAAATCGATCAAGCTGAGCCTCGGGCAAGGGATAGGCACCGTGACTCTCGATCGGATTCTGAGTTGCGATGATCAGAAACGTGCTGGAGAGTGAAAATGTCTGGTTATCAATCGTCACTTGACGCTCGGCCATTGCCTCGAAAAGTGCACTTTGCGTTCGCGGCGTCGCACGGTTAATTTCGTCCGCCAACAACAAGTCAGAGAATACCGGTCCGGGACGAAACTCGAATTCCTGGGACTTCTGGTTGAATACGTTGAACCCGGAAATATCGGTCGGCAGCAAATCCGGAGTGCATTGCACCCGGGCAAACTTTCCACCAATCGATTCAGCCAGTGCTTTCGCCAATGTCGTCTTGCCAAGTCCGGGCAAGTCATCGAACAGCAAATGGCCACGTGCCAACACGCAGGCAATTACCAACTCGACAACATCTGCCTTGCCGACGAGCGCGGTGTTGAGCCGTTTTCGAAGCGCATCGATTTTTTCTTTGCCGACTTCAACTCTGTCTTTAATCATCACTTATTTTCTGCTGGATAAATTGCTTGATCCTGTTGAAGCCCAAAGCCTGTACTTGTTCACGGCATTTGATCGAGACTTCAGACCTGTCTGCGATCATCGTGCGATCGCTATAATTTTTGGCACTCCAAAGATTAAAGAAACCGGTTGATAACCCGTTTTCTATTCTCGAATACCAGGATTGGATAGTTTCTGACTCGGGCCGCCGATCACCGGCAGCCCAGAACCTCACATCGATCAATTTCCGAGTGGCAGAAAGCAGCTTCGACGGCCATAGCAGCCGCACCAGGTGCCACCAACACAACATCAACCATGTAATCAGACGAATACGGAAGAGCGTCACCAGACAGACTCCCGCGACGGCCAGGCCGATTGAAACTGGATGTTGTTTGCACCAATTCCAGATACTCAACAGACTGGATGAAATCCTTTGCCAACCTGTTGCCGTGCTATAGGGCTGTGGGTAACCGGGAGTGGGTTCGACCGGAATCCAGTGTTTGCCGTCGATACAAACTTCGGGCCAGAAATGAACATTCTCGGAAGTCGTGATGGACTGTTGCGACTTTCGATCGTAATCGCTCTTCTGTAGAACAAAACCACGCGTCAAACGAGTCTGGTATCCCTGCGACCTCAGCATCATCGCGCAAGTGGTCGCGAACATGTACGAAGGACCGCCGCCCTGAGAGATGAAATGACTGACTGTATCTGCTGCGGTTTCGTCGGAGGTCCAGTGGGAATTCAGTTCGAATTGGTTGCGGAGGTTGTCCACAATCACTTCCACCTGCTTCCATCCCGGCTCGATACTACTGGTCCATTCATCCGCCAGCCTGGCAACATACGACTGCCCGGATGAATCGGGAATTTGCAAAAACACCGAACCACTATTTTCCTCCGCATTCAAGATGCGATCTTTTGCAGCTGAAGAATACCACGAGCTGCTCGCCCGCACCAAGTGAAAATTGGGGACCAGACTTTCCGTATCGATCACAGTATGGGTA
>CAZOXC010000402.1:0-4028 GCA_964583205.1 uncultured Pirellulaceae bacterium
TCGTGATCCTTGCTCTGCTGGGTTGCGTGTTGAGTCCGGCCGGATGGCTGGTCAGCGAAAAGCTGTTTGTAAATTCTGAAATGAAATCGGACGGCTCCGGGTTCGAGCAGGAACTCAAGACCAACCGCAGTACCTACCAGTCGGTCTTTCCTGAAGATCCAGTCCATTATTCGCCTGTGTCGGTTTTTGGAATCGAATTACATGGAGTGGATCTGGTCTATCTTCATCATATAAATCCGGGAATGCAGTTGACCGGTATCAACTCTGGCTGGCGACGGTTTGCCTATTTTGCTGTTGGGTGGGCTTGGACGATTCTTGTTTGGTCGTTCTTTGCCACCGGGATTTGTCGAGTCGCTACGATGCGTTTGACTCGAGGCGAAACGATTGGTCTGGATGACGCCTTTAATTACTCGATCTGGAAATTCCCGGCTTCGATTTCAGGTTTGATGTTACCGATCGCCGGGGTTTGCCTGGTCGCGCTTCCGATGGCCTTGCTGGGCTTCTTTTTGAAAGCTGACTGGGGCACGGTCGTTTTGGGGGCCGGTTGGATTGTTATGTTGGTGTTGGGTTTTCTGGTGGCTTTGCTGCTGGTGGGTTTAATGTTTGCCTGGCCCCTGATCATTGCCTCGGTGAGTACCGAAGGGCAGGATTCTTTTGACGCCATGAGTCGGACGTTCGCCTACACCTATCGTCGTCCCGTTCATTACCTGTTTTATACTTTGATCGCTTTGGTGTTCGGTGGATTTGTCTGGCTGGTCGCCGATCAGTTCACGACAGGCGTGATCCACCTTGCCCACTGGGGTGCGTCGTTCGGTGCCAACGCCGGTGCCGACCGAATGGATTTAATCCAGGCTAGTTCGATCGAGGACCTGGTTCGCGAAGGTGAAGTTTCAGGAACTCTGGACACGGGTCGTAGTTTCATTCGTTTCTGGAATGGATTTGCCAAGACGATTGGAGCGGCGTTCTTCCACGGTTTCTTCTGGTGCGTCGCGACGGCAGTTTATCTGTTACTGCGCAAGGATCTTGACCAGGTTCATTTGGACGAGGTGCTGCTGGTCGAACCCTATGGGGCAGACGAATTGCCAGAGATGGATGTGGATGAAGATGATCTGCCTTCGATCAAAGAACAAGCCGACAATCAATCGGAATCCGCAAGCGAAAATGACCAGCAGGATTAGCCAAATATGTCCTTTCTCAACTTGGTAAGCGTCGTCGGTTTGTTGGTCATGCTGATTCTGGCCTGGCTGATGAGTTCTCACAAAACCAAGGTCAACTGGCGGCTGGTTGTAATGGGGCTGGGGCTTCAATTACTGTTGGCGGCGATTTTTTTTAACTCGCAATCCTGGACTTTCCCAGTTCGATTTGACGGGATTGATTCTGTAAAGCAGTCCTTGAATGCCGGCGAGATTTCGGTGGATCAAGTCAACGCGATTCGCTTGCCTTCGGGCGAAGTGACTGTTGGCGATCAAAGCTATACGAAGTTTTCCGACTTGCTATCTGCGCATGACGCTGGTGAAATCAGTCAGCAGCAAGTGAACACGCTGTTCGAAGACCAGATTCATGTACCACGCTTTGTGGGCGGAGTGGTTTTTCATTACATCAATCAGTTTTTCGTGTTGATCGATGAGAGCGTCAAAGTCGGTTCTGGTTTCGTGTTCAATGTGAACGGAGGCAGTGATCCGCCCACCAACGTGGCAACTTTGTTGTACACATTTGCGTTTGGTGTGCTGCCGACGGTGATCTTTTTCGCTGCGTTGATGTCGGTGCTCTACCATATCGGCCTGATGCAGAAGCTGGTGACCTTGATGGCCTGGGGCATGCAGAAAACACTCGGCACCAGCGGCGCAGAAAGTCTGGCCGCAGCGGCCAACGTGTTTGTCGGACATACCGAAGCTCCCCTGGTCGTGCGACCTTACATCGGGGCGATGACTCGTTCTGAACTCAATGCATTGATGGTCGGTGGATTCGCCACGATCACAGGCGGATTGATGGCCGTGTTCGTTGCCCAAGGTGTCTCGGCCGGGCATCTGGTGGTCGCCTCGCTGGTTTCGGCTCCGGCCGCGCTGGTAATCGCCAAGATTTTACAGCCGGAAACGGAACAACCCGAAACCTCAGGTGAAACCCAAGTCAAATTCGAACGGACGGCCTCCAATGTGATCGAGGCTGCCGCCAATGGTGCCAGCGATGGTATGAAACTCGCCTTGAACATCACGGCAATGTTGATCGCATTCCTGGCCTTGATCGCAATGGTCGATTTGTTGTTGGGCGGCGCGGGCGAGCTGCTGGAAAGTTTTATCAACCGGTTTCGTGAAGTCCCGTTGGATTTGAATTGGAGTTTGGCGGGGGTTTTCGGAATTCTGTTTTGGCCATTCGCACTGGTGATGGGTATTGAACCGGACGATTGCGCTATCGCCGGCGAATTGCTTGGCACGAAAATGGTTGTCAACGAGTTCGTGGCTTATCTGGATATGGGTTCTGTCTTGCGCGGTGAAAAGGTCAGGGAGTTGGCGGACGGAACGCAGCAGACCGTTGCGATGAGTGAAAGAACTGAAATCATCATGACCTATGCGTTGTGCGGATTTTCTAACTTCGGGGCGATCGCAATTCAGCTTGGCGGAATCGGGCCTTTAGCTCCCGAGCGCCGTAAAGATCTGGCCGCACTGGGATTCCGGGCGATGCTGGGCGGCACGTTGGCTTGTTGTATGACGGCCTGTGTCGCTGGAGCGTTCTACGGACTGCTAAGCTGATTCGAATCGGCTTTTGGAATATCAGCGAGTGCTGTATCGCAGATTGGACGCTTGCCCAAAATTCTGCGCTGGCAATATCGCCCTTACAGTTTGAATTGCTCTGGAAGTAACTCGGCCAGTCGCCATGTGTTTTGTTTTTCGGGTGATGCCGAGTCGCAGGAAATGATCGTCAGGTTGGGATTGAATTCGGCCATGAACTGTCGGCAAGTTCCACAAGGCGGAGCCAATGGGTTGGCGGCAATCGCAATCGCTTCGAAATTCATTTGTCCTTTGGCAACCGCCTGGGTCATAGCCACTCGCTCCGCACAAATCGCCAATCCGTACACGGCGTTCTCAACGTTGCAGCCGACAATAATTTCGCCATCTCCACAAAGCAAGGCCGCGCCGACTGCGAAATTGGAGTACTTGGCATAAGCATTTTCGCGAACGGCGATTGCCCGGTTGAGCAGTTCCTTGATTTGTTCGGAGTCCATTGTATTAATCATTCTGTTAACCAACTCGGTCGGCGATCAAATTGAATTCAGTGGGAGGTTCGCTTCCTATCGTAATCGAATGTTCCAGCAGAGACCGGACGCTGGGCAAAATCCCCTGGTCGCAGAACACATTGTAGAGCGGTTGCCCTTTTTCAACAGTGTCCCCACTCTTTACCAATACCTCGATTCCCACGCCGTGGTTGATCGGATCTCCAAGCTGCTTTCGTCCACCACCCATTTCGATGATCGCCCAGCCGATTTGTTCGGAATCGAAACCCGTAACGCTGCCGGTGCTGTTCGATTCCAAAACATGTTTCGACTCGGCGGCTTGCAAACGGTCGATTCGCCCGCCTTGCAACTCGATCATTTGTTCGAGTTTCCTGAGAGCATCGCCGGATTGTATCGCCGAATCGATTTGGGCCAGCGCCTGGTCGGTAGTGACTTGAGTGCATCTGGAAATGAGTTCGCAAGCAAGTGCCGTTGTGAGTTCGCGAGTATCTTCGGGGCCTTCATTCTTCAAGATCGCAATGCTCTCTTGAATTTCAACAGCATTGCCGACGAATCGACCGATGGGCTGATTCATATTGGTGAGCAAAGCCGAAGTTGGAACTCCGCAATCGTTGGCGACTTGGACTAACGAGTCCGCCAGTTCTCTGGCTTGTTCAATCGATTTCATAAATGCGCCGCTGCCATATTTGACATCCAGTACCAAACCATCAAGCGTTTCGGCCAGCTTTTTGCTGAGGATGCTTCCAGTGATCAAAGGAATTGAAGGCACGGTGCCGGTTACGTCTCGCAAGGCATAAAG
>CAZOXC010000403.1:0-4027 GCA_964583205.1 uncultured Pirellulaceae bacterium
CGCCAGCGAGTAATAGTCTTTGGTCGAAATCGGGTCGAACTTGTGATCATGGCATTGGGCGCAGTTAGTTGTTAAACCCAGGAAGACCCAGCCGAACGTCTGCACGCGATCCGCAGCGTAGATGGCCAGGTTTTCTTCGGCAATGGTGCCACCTTCGTTAGTGGTCATATTGCATCGTTGAAATCCTGTCGCGACTTTTTGTTCGCGCGTTGAATTTTCCAGCAAGTCCCCAGCTAGTTGTCCGCTGACAAATTGATTGAACGGTTGCTTCCTGTTGAATGAGCAAATCCCCCAACCTCGATACCGCCACCTTTCGCGGTAGTTGTCATAGTACATGCCGTGTGTGTCAGCGTAACGAGCGGCGTCCAGCCAGTATCGAGCCTGATGTTCGCCAAAACTTTTCGAGGCCAGCAACCGATCAACGACTCGCTCAAATGCTCTGGGCCCTGTATCCGCCAGGAACGCATCGACTTGCTCAGGCGTCGGCGGCAATCCGGTCAGATCCAGAGTGACGCGGCGAATCAGGGAAACCCGATCCGCGAGAATCGCCGGCGTCAATCCAGCGGCCTCATTTCCAGCCAGTACAAAATAGTCGATCGGATTGCTGGGCCATGCCTGATCCTGGACTTCCGGCAACTCCGGGCGAACTGGCGGAACGAATGACCAGTGCTCTCGCCACTCGGCACCTTGCTCGATCCAACGTTTGAATAAATCAATCTGCTCGGAGGTTAGCTCGTGACCCGAGCCCGCTGGTGGCATCACCTCGTACTGGTCAGAACTGATCAAACGCAAATAGAGTTCGCTCTCCAGGTCTCCGGGAATGACGACTCCGCTGTCAACAAAAACACTTTCCTGTTGGTCCAGTCGCAGGTCAGCTTCACGAACTTCCTCGTCCGGACCATGGCACTCGAAACAAGTAGCGGAAAGAATTGGACGAATGTCCCGATTGAAATCAACAATCTCTTCCTGGGCGTTGCCAGTAGCCGGGACCGACAGGACAAGACACCACAAGAACAATACGATTGCTCGTTTAGACATGGACAGCGCTCCGAGGTTGTAGACACTATCCAATTATAGCCTGAATCCCGACCCTTCGAAAACTAAGCGCTGCCGGGTTTATTCCGCAAACATCTGCCTATTCATCAGACTTCTGGCTATTTTCTGCATCACTTTTCGCAGCCTGACTTTGCCAGGGATGATCCCCTGTTAATCCTTCCAGAAACGCAACCAATGAATCGATCTCTTCTTCATCCAGATTCAATGGCTTGATTTTTTTGTCGAGATGCGGATTCTCTCCAGCGCCCTTGTTGTAAAACTCGACCACTTCACGCAATGTCGCCATACTTCCGTCGTGCATGTAGGGCCCGGTCAAGGCCACGTCACGTAACGTGGGTGTGCGAAACTTACCTTTATCACCGTCGTCTTCAGTTACTTCGAACAAACCCAGATCCAAAGGTTCCTGCTGCCAGGAAACACCCGTGTTGTGAAATTTTTCGTCAGTGTAAGTCGAGTTGCTATGGCACTGCCAACAACCGCCCTTGCTTTCATACAACCACAAACCATGTCTCTGCTTTGAGCCCAGCGCCGAATCAGAGCTTTGAAATCGGTCAATGGCCGCGTTGCCGCTCACAAGCGATTTCTCAAAAGTTGCAATCGAGACAGCCAGGTTTTCTCGAGTCACACCGTCATCAAACAGTTCTTCGAACTTCTTTCGATACGAATCACTCGCACTCAAGAACTCGAGCACACCTTCAACTGTATGGCCCAGTTCAATCTCGTTTTCAATTGGAATCAAAGCCTGGTCTTCAAGCGTCTCCGAACGCCCGTCCCAGAATTGAGACTTGCCAAATCTCCGATTCAAAATCGATGGCACGTTGCGTCGACCTTCCTGACCGGCAATCCCTGCAGCGACCGGCTTGTTCAACGCAAACGCTTGATCCGGTTGATGGCAACTGGCACACGAGACCGTTTGGTCTTTCGACAATCCTTTCTCGAAAAACAACTCCCGCCCCAACTCCACCACCGCGGAATCCAGCTCGTCCGTTGAATCCGGAATACCAACCGGATAATCGCTTTCCGAAAGTTGCTGAAACCGCTCCACGAACTTGGCCAACTCAGGAAGCGATTCCTGCGCACCCAATGTGCCCGCAAAACTGGTTGACAACAGCAACGCACAAGCGAACGCTGTCAATAAATTCCAATTCGATTTTCCGCAAGTTTGCAAGTTACTCATTTTCAGCCGCACTTATTTTGACCTGCCATAATTGTTCTGCGAATTAACAGACTACCAGCCTGGCAATGAACTGCCTACCGTTTTCGCAACGAACCCGCCCGCCGACTCCTATTATACTTGCCATCACACTCGAACGTCACGAGCGATTGACGCTGCGAATCCCTACTTTTCGATCGAAAAGATCATTCTTCTACGGCCACTAATCCTGGCGTGCTGCGGCAAGATTTTGACTGAGGGACATCCGCAACCACGGGGTTCCTGACTTTGTCTTTAAGCATTTACGTTTTCGACTAATTCAGCACACATTCTAGTCGGCGTGATACTGAACCTTCCAAAACTATTTTCAACAGGCATATTAATTTTTAACCAGACACAAAATTGCTGGGAGTCGGTGAACTTAAGTTGGTGTGAATTGTAGTAACTGAAACCGCCATCAAGTAGTTGAGGCGTACACTGGTGACGGAACTGTTGGATAGACTCGGTGAATGTGCTGAAAGACGGCAGCAGTCTTTTGATTGATGTCATCTTCATCATACGAATCCATCGGAAGGCCAGTCGAGTCTGCCCAAAGGTAGTCGTGGATTGTCGTTCGAACGGCGTCACGGCTGGACTCACGTTGACGCCATTGATTGATATTCTCAATTTGCGCTTTTAACTTGGTAAGTAAACCAACGGCGACTTTCTTGATTGATTTGATGTCGGTAGGATCAAGTTCAGGTTTTCTAAGGAGATCAAAGATTGCCAAAGTTTCTTCATCTAATCCTTCTTTTGCGGCACGTGAGTCTTCATCGCTGAGATCCTGCACCATTTTCAGGAGGGCATCAAAAGTTTTTTCAATTGTGACCCGATCCTTTTCGCGGTTGTAATCATGGACAATTTCCTCGTATCGTTTTTGAAAATCTGTCCGCAACGGGTTCTGAGCCAATATTTTGGCAAGTCGATTCTCGATAGCATCTTTCAATTCTTGAACTGTCGTTCGCTTTCGTTTGCTACGTTCAAATTCACGTCGCAAAAGATCAAAGTCAATCTTACTGATGTCGTACGGCCCCAGATCATCTGACGTTGGCGTTTCTTTAATTCCGACAACGTCATCGACCACCTTGTGAAGCTCTCGCAGAATCGAGGATATGTCAGCATGGTCTTTGTCTTTTTGAAGGCTCTTGTAGACAATGTTGATCGCGTCGCGGTCCGCACGATAATCGTTTACACCTTTGGCATTGATGCAAGCCTTAAACTTTTTGAACACCTCTCGGCAGGAAATCTCAAACCGCTTTCGAGTTTTATCGTTTTCGTTAGCGGCTTCCTTACAAGCGACAATCGCAGCATTGCGCGCGAATCCCGAACTGCTAATAACCGCATCGAGGGACGCACCGCTTTCATCTAGAAAGCTGCGTACAAATGCGATCGACTCGGCCAAAGCCGCCAACAGCTCCTCGTCCGGCTTTGCCGGTTCTTGCTCCGCGCCCTCGCCACCAGCTGTGGTTCCGGCAAACGTGGACAAGGCCTTGCGAAGGTGTTTTAGAATACCGCAGTAGTCAACGATCATTCCGTTGTTCTTGCCTTCGTGAACGCGGTTTGCGCGAGCGATTGCTTGCATCAGCGTGTGGGCTTTGAGTGGCTTGTCCAGATACAAGGTGGAAAGGCTGGGAACATTGAATCCGGTCAGCCACATCGCACAGACAATCACGATTCGAAGCGGATGCTCTTCTTCCTTAAACGCGTCATCCAGTTCCATGCTTTGCATATTACGAAACTTGGGTAGGCGTCGCATTGATTCGGGTAAGTCAATTCCGT
>CAZOXC010000404.1:0-4004 GCA_964583205.1 uncultured Pirellulaceae bacterium
CTATCACCACCAAACAAGTTCCCGTGGCGCTTGCCAATTCGTTTCGAGTGGTGGGGATGCTGCTGGCAACTCAAGGCAACATCATGGCGGCTCGCGCTCACTTGAGATTCGCGATCTCGCTGCGGCCCGACGACGAAGTGCTGCAGAACATTTTGATTCAAACTTATCATCTGCCGGGATTGCCGATCCTGATGCGCCACGAATTCGGGATGAGTGTCCCCGAAGGCAGCGATGAGTGGATCGATAAGTTTCGTCAAACCGTTGCACTGGCCGGTGCCGGAAGATGGCGCAGAGCGCGCAGACTTTGTCGAAAGCTGTTGAACGACTACGGACCGATTGCTGAAATTCAGAGAGCCGTGGCTGTGCTTTCCACCTGGCTGGGTGACCAGGAAGGGATTAACGAAGGGTGGGCCGCATTTGCCGACAATGCCAACATTCCTGCGCATGAAGCACTGGAAGCCAGGACCTATCAACTGTTGTTGAATGATGACTCGCTCACGGAAATGATGACTGTGGAGAGGCACGTTTTCGACATTTCCGATATCAACGCCCTCACAGAATCCGCCATCGCGAATCAACGGTTCGATGCAATGGATTTTGATCCAGAGATGGAACTCGATGACTCGCAGCCCATGCCGAAATCAGCCTTTATGATCCTTGATCGGGAACCGGCTGCTGACGACACAACGGACCTGGAACACATTCCACTGGTTGTGGGCGAGCTGCTGGTTTTTGGCAAGCAGACAGATCGCGAGGCGCGGCTTGAGTTGATGATGCCGGCAGACAAGCACTTGCAACCGACTTTGGAACTCATCCAGTCGACATTCGGTGACTGGGTCGACAACAAGCAGGATGGAGAAACGATCGGAGAGATCCCCACCCTGGAACACGCGTTGAAAGCCCGCATGAAAATGCCGGAAGGACTGGGGCCCGAGGAATTCAAAGAAGTTCTCGGCAATCATCGCGAGAAATTGTATCTGGAAGAATGGCCGAATTTGAAATTCACTTCGCTGGGCGGCAAAACGCCTCGCGAAGTTGCTGGCGAAGATCAACATCAACTGACTCTGCTGGCTCTGATTCGAATCCTGGAACAATCGTTCGATCAGCAGGTATTTGAGCAATTCGATTTCAACAAATTGCGCAGCGAAATGAAGCTGCCGGCACAGGAAACACTGGACTTGTCCAAAGTGAATTTCCAATACCTGTCGCCGGTGTGGGCAGAGCAACTGCCTTTTGACAAGTTGGAAAATGATGACTTGATGGCTTCGTATTTTCAAAGCGCCAACATTGGAAACCTGACGGTGATCCGCGACGCCGGACAGGAAATGCTGGCTCGCGAAGGGTTGTTGTCCGGAACTGACGCGTCCAACATCATGATTTCGCTTGCCCAGGTATCGGTTTCCGATGATGTTGCCCTGGAGTATGCAAAGAAAGCTCGCGAGCAGGCTGTGGCCGCAGGCGACAACGAGGGGATCTGGCTGGTCAGGGAACTGGATGTTCGACTGGGACGAGGAATCGTCGAAGGCTGTGAAGATCTGGTGCGAGTGGTTCGAGGAAGATTTTCCAATGAACAGGAAGTTGAAGTTGGTTTGCTGACCGTCCTGCAAAAGTATGGCTTGATCGGACATCCCGGGCAGGCCCAGCAGCCGGGCTATGAAGCTGCCGAACAGGACTCGCCGCCAGCAGAGGAATCAAAAATCTGGACTCCTGATCAGGGCAGTTCAGAGCAGGAAGGTGAATCCAAACTTTGGATTCCGGATTAGTGTTTCACAATTAAGGTTGGATGTCTTGTCTCGATATGTGTGCCGATATGGCGCAATGAGAACGCTGGGTGTATTTGGTGTGCGGAACTCGAATGAGTTCTCGCGCGGCAACTCGGTGATTGTGCGCACCAACCGCGGACTTGAAACAGGTCAAGTTCTCTGCGAGGCAACGGAAGACGCGCTTTCGCATCTGGACAGCCCGCCCAGCGGACAAATCCTGCGGGAAATGACCTGGGAAGATATTAACGAGTACGATCACCTGCAGTCGCTGCGGCTGGGGAAAATCGAGATCTGTCAAAAACACATCGACAAGTCCGGGTTGGAGATGAAGCTGGTCGACATTGAACACTTGTTTGGTGGCGAGCGAGTCGTCGTTTACTATCTGGCAGAACAACGAGTTGACTTTCGCGAGTTAGTCAAAGCTCTGGCCGGCGAGTTTCAGACTCGAATCGAAATGCGACAGATTGGTGTGCGTGACGAGGCCAAGATTCTGGCCGACTACGGAGATTGCGGCCAACCGGTATGTTGCAATTCCCACCTGTCTTCAATGCCGCCGGTATCAATGAAGATGGCTAAACTGCAAAAAGCCACCCTGGATCCGACAAAAATTTCCGGTCGTTGCGGTCGACTGAAATGCTGTCTGCGTTACGAATTTGACACTTACGAAGAAATCCACAAACAAATGCCCAAAATCGGTTCACATATTATCACTAATTCTGGTCATGCGATGGTGCTGGGACACGAGATACTGGCACAACAATTACTTGTCGAGACCGAAGATAATCGAAGAATTTTGATGGATATGTCCGATGTATTAAGCGTAGTCAAAAAAAATGACTCGTCGGCGAAGTCCCGGAAAGATAAAATAAATCGAGACAAGGACTGAGTGGCAAAGGACTGAACGGAGCGGCACGCCACAGCACTGAGTGACAAGGCACAGCCCTTAGCAACAAGGCGCGGCACTGAGTGGCACAGCACAGCACATGATCCATTTTATCCTTTGTCCAATTCCAACCTGTCGATCCGGTTCCAGTATTTACCTCGCGGAGTGCAACCATGACTGAAGAATCATTTCCGCTTTTTCAGGTTCTAAAAAAAGATACTCGCTATCCGCTGGAAGCTTATATTTTCATTCGCGAGTCTCTACGATTCGCGGCTGATGTTCTGGAACTGGGTACCGAATCTCCTAACACTGATCAACCAGTTGAAGCAGAAGAGGCTATTCAGGAAGCAGCAGAGAAACACATGACTGGCCAGCAACTATGCGAAGCGATTCGTCAGTTCGCTCTAAACCAGTTCGGTTACATGTCCAAGGTCGTTTTGAGCGAGTGGGGAATTCGCTCGACATCCGATTTCGGAAACATTGTCTACAACATGATTGGTGCGGGCTTGATGCGAAAAAGCGAGTCGGATCGCCGCAGTGATTTCGATGACGTTTACGACTTCGAAAGTGAATTCGATGCCAAATTCGAAATTGCCAATGTCCCGGTACCGCCACGAGCCTGATTGGATTCGAAGCTTCAAGGATGTCAGAACCCAAAACAATCCGCAAAGAAAAGCGGGCCTCGAAAAAACAAGGCCAGCCGGATGCCGATTCCGCTCAAGATTCCCAACCACAGAGCGATGCAGATCTTTTTCGAAAACCCTTTTGGATCGAGCGACAATTCGCTGCCAAAAATCGAATCGCACTCATCCTGTTCTCAATACTGTTTCTCATCTGGCTGGGAATCCTGGGATACCTGGCATTCGTCTAATAGCGACTGCATGAATTACTAGAGTCCGCTCAGGTATTTCAGCAACAGCTCAATCTGGTTCTGGTCGAGATCGACATGGTCTTCCACATCAGGGTGATGCTGTTCATCGAAAACTTGTCGCAATGAACTGGCGCGACCATCATGAAAGAAACGATCGCGCTGGCTGACTCCGACCAATGATGGTGGATTAAAAGTCTGGCGACCAATTTCATCGACCGAACCGACGTCAAATAGCTGGCCGGACGTCAGTGCAGCACCATCGTGACAGCGCTGACAATTGGCGGCCTCGAAAACCTGCCGCCCGGCATCGAATTCTTTCTGATCAAATTCATCACGAGCCTTCGCCAGCGACGGTGGCGCCTCCAGCGACCGGACAAACGCCGCCAGCGCCCGAACATCGCTCTCATCGGGTGATTTTCCTTGCATCGTCGAGTTGATCGAATGCCGAACTTGATCTTCGACCGATTTGAAAGAGCCGTTCCAGGCC
>CAZOXC010000405.1:0-3999 GCA_964583205.1 uncultured Pirellulaceae bacterium
TTGAGCGAGAAGTCACTGATAACAATTTCCTGACCGACCGTTCTGGCCCCATCGCCGTCGCTGTCAATTTCCGGTTTGACCAATTCGTCGCTCAATTTTTCTCCGCGTTATTCGTCGGGTAGTAAAAAGGGTTCATTAACGTTGTCGGACCGATGGTAACCGGCATGGAATCCCCAAGTGGAGTTGCTTCCTCTTCGGTCGTCAACAGCAGCCAGCGATGATCTTTCATCAGAACTCGGGATCGCAGTACTCGAGCAAACTCGGGCGTAACCGACTTGTGAGGGTTGCCAAACATCAACTCGCCAATCTGCACGATGGTTGGTTCCAGTCGGTCGTCGGCCAGTTCAAGCAGCTCCTGGGTTTCCGAACTGGTCCAATGGCGATTGACGACTTCGTTGAGTCGTTCGTTATTAACGAACACTTCCTGGAGAATGCTGACAACGACCGATTGTAACTCAGGATCACGAGTGGCATCGGTCAAGCTTTCCTTGACAACCGAAACGACTTTGGGGTTACTGGCCACTTCCGCCAGAATCGATTGCTGCAGCGCGATGAATTCCGGCATGCGATCCGAGATAATCGGCATCGCCTTATTTTCTACGAAGCGGTTGAATTCTTTCTTGGCCAGATCGCGCTGCGGCAAGGGCGTGGCGTCATAAATAAACGCCCAGCCAAACCGCCAGACCGAAGCTTCATTCCAAATCTCCTCACCGACGGAATTCAACAGCGGTTCGGATTCCTCACGTACGATTGGCCAGATTTCCTGATTGACCAGAGGGATGATCCTGGCTTCCAAAAATTCTTCTTGATAGCGAGCCCCAAGTTTCTCGAGCTCAGTCCGATGGTTCTCGATGGAGGTTTTAAATTCCTGTTGTATCACCAGCCCCGCATCACTGAGTCCCTTTTCCAGGATCGGTTGCAACTGCGAGAAAAGTTCCTGATGGTGTCGAGCGTAAGTTTCAGTAATCAGGCGAGCGATCTGTTTTCGTTTTTCGGGCGGCAGCATAGTCTTGATCACAAAATCCATCGACTCGGGCGTCTGGTAATAGGTCAGTCGGGAGTTCTGGTCAATTTCAGGTGAATTCGAAAAGAACTCGGCCCGTGCCCAATTTGTATACGTGATCAAATCGCTTTTCGAATCAGGTGATTCGACTCGTTGAATGGCGCCAACCTGAACGAACTCGGGGTTACCACCAGGTGTGCGATAAAAAATCGGGTCATAGGATCGAATCCAAATATCTCGCTCGAAATCCAGATCGACGCGGTTGCGCTGCCCCGCAACAAATTGAGACAATTGTCGATTGGTATTTGAGCCGGATTCCGAGCTTGAACCGAACAGCCAGAACCCCGCGGCTCCGATAACGATGAGCCAGAATGCGGCACCTACAAATGTTCGCCAGTTTTTCATGGAATAAAATTCCTGTTACTTGAGATGTCCTATTTTAGGCCGAGATCAAGTAAATAAAAACCGATTGGGCGAACCCTCGTTGAAATTGGCCTGGATCCACCAGCGACACATCGACCAGATATAACCAGCTGCGAAGCAGCCACAGCCTTTAACCGCGTTCGTCAGAATGGGTTCGGTGCACCAAACCAGCCGCAGCATGTAGGCCCATTCGTCGGTGTTATCGCGCCAAACCAGTTGCGGAGCAGCGACAGTACGTACCGGGTTAGTACACCAAACCAGCCGTGAATCAGCGACAGCACGTAGCGGGTTAGTACACAGAACCAGCTGCGGAGCAGCGACAGCATGTATGGGCTTGTGTCTGATCAACCTCGGGCGACGACCGAGGCTTAAATACTGCAGCCAAGCCGTGGCTGTTTGGATGTGGTGCAATATCGGTTTTAATGGTCGCTGGAAACCAGGTCCTGCTCAAGCGAACTATTTGCTTTTGTCTCTCCGAGAGCGACGAGCGACCAAAGCCAAGCCCAGCAAACCCACGATTGAAAACGAGCCAGGTTCGGGGACTTGTACGATGTCCAAGCCGGCGAATTCACCGCTTAGAAAAATTTCTTCCGCACCATTGTTCAAGTTCTCAAAACTGATGTCGAACAGCAGGGTGTCCGAGTCATCCAAGTCAAAGACATTGATCCCGGTGAAAATGGCATAGTCTGCGAATCCAGCGCCTTGAAACAGAACTGGAAGATTAACTGGTGAATCCAAGTTTGCGATCAATGCTCCTCCGGTACTGATTTGATCGATTCCAGCCTGCTGGTTTGACGTTAAATCGTTGGCGACTGGATCGAGCCCTCCGTTGACGGAGTCGGGATTCAGGAAGATATCCAGCCTGGTCAACAAGTTGTTTGCCTGTGCAGTGGCGCCAGTTTCGTTCAAGTCGAGAAACACGACCAATTCATCTATCGTGCTGCCGCCGATTCCATCCGGAAAGTTCAATTCGTAAAAATCCTTTAGCTCTCCTGCGGATGTAAAGTACGACTCGTCAAAGAAGCTGATATCCGCTCCACTGCCTTGCGGCAAGTCATTATTGCCATTGTCAAAATCGAATCCCGACGCTGCATTTTGAATTTCCGAGCCGGAAAACGTCAGCAATCTCAAGTCAAGAGTTCCGTTGCCAGAACCGATTGTATTTGTATCGATCGATGAAATGTCGTCGACGGTAATAACGTCGGCGAACAGAGTTGAGGAAAATCCTCCAACCGCCAGCACAGCCAGCGCGTACCTTAAGCGCAAAAGAAACCGATTCATGAAATCCGCCTTTAAAATTGTCTTATTGATCAGTGCAATTTGGACCCGCCAGCCCATGAAAAAAATTGCCGATCAATGTCTCACATCTCTGGGCGTTAATCATAACTAGATGTTGCAAGAACTCAACGGTCTACGACCTGTCGCTTGGCAAGAAAAATTGAAATTGAGTGCCAATACCTATGATGATAAAAAAGTTTCAGGAGGCTGCTTGTTTTTGAATAGCTGCTGATTTGAATCGGGACAAGAAACGGCGTTCGAGCATATATCTTGCAAAAAAACTGTGCATTTGCCCACACGTCTTTGGGCGATCCGTGCTTCTGCCAACTGCCGACTTTGGCTGTTTGAATTGCTTGGCGCCAAAGTCGATCGGTTTATGGAACCGTTTGTGTTTTTCCACTGTTAAAACCCACACTCATCAGGCCCACACGGTTCTCGTCCAAGCCCGTTTCTCCGTTGGTTTTAGTTTGATACGATTGTATAAATCCCAACTGCGTCCAAGAATTTCGCAAAGTGAATTGGTGTCTTTGGGCGAATTCAGTCCATCAAAGAAAACCATCCATGCATTCCGTTTTTGTTGTTCTTGCATTTCTCAGTGGTTCGGTTGCCTTGTCGCACGAACTGCTATGGACTCGACGTTTGGTCGATTTGCTTGGTGCAACAGAATCCGTAACTGGCAGGGTGCTGGGGCTGTTTTTTCTGGGCTTGGCCCTGGGCGGCTGGTTGGCAACCCGGTGGTCCCGGAGCGGTGGAAATCAGGCAATTCGATTGGGGATCGCCGAAATTTGTATTGCCCTGCTTTCGCTGCCAGCCATCTTTTTGCCGGTTTGGGCGGACGGTCTGGTTTCAGCTTTGGGCACCGATCTGCTGGTTTCCTGGCAAGGCGATTTGATTAAGGGGCTGGTTGCCGCTGCGGTTGTTGTGCCGCCTGCAATGGCGATGGGAACGACCATGCCGATCTTGATTCGAGTCATGACTGACCTGGGTGGGACCTTAAGAGGGGGCGGAATCTGGGTCTACTCGCTCAACATGGTGGGTGGTGTTTTCGGATTGTGGGCTACGTCGACGTTTCTATTAGAATTCGCTGGTGTGCAGGGTGCGATGCTTTGTTCCGCGGCGGGAAATGTTCTGATCGGATTGGTTTCAATTGGGAGCTCGAGTCGCGTTGGGGCGTCCAAGCCCATTAGCGATTCGGATGATGCGGATGAAAAACGAGTCAGCAAGCGGTCTGCCTCCAAATCGCCGCAGCGCGAAAAGAGTCGGAGCGGGAATACCCGACAATTATTCGCTCTGGG
>CAZOXC010000406.1:0-3987 GCA_964583205.1 uncultured Pirellulaceae bacterium
GTTCTATGCGATCACTGTCGACATGCGAAACCCTTACCATGTTTATGGCGGTTTACAGGACAACGGTTCATGGGGTGGTCCCAACCGCGCCTCCGGTGGTGGAGTTGGGCGGAGTGACTGGTATCGAGTCGGTGGTGGTGATGGGTTTTATGTTCAAGTAGATCCCGATGATCACAACATCCTGATCGGAGAATCACAATTTGGTGCCATCTACCGTTCCAACCGAGCCACTGGTGAGTCTCGTTCGATCCGGCCGCCGCGCAAACCGGGTGAGGCCCATCGCTACAACTGGAACTCGCCGATCCTGATGTCCAGTTTTGATTCGCGAGTCATCTACTTCGGTGGCAACAAATTGTTTAAGTCGTTCAATCGTGGCGACGATTGGTTGACGATCAGCCCGGACTTGACCACGAACGATCCGGAAAAAATCAAAGGCAATGTTCCTTATTGCACGATCACGACGATTGCCGAATCAAAGCTGAACAAAGACTATTTGCTGGTTGGAACCGACGATGGCAAGGTTCAACTGACCAAAGATGGCGGAGATACCTGGGAGGATCTGAGTGGTAACTTCCCCTTCTCGCCTGCAAACTGGTGGTGTTCTCGAGTCGAATTTTGCAATACCAACCAGGATTCCGCTTACGTTTCGTTTACAGGATTCCGTGAAGACGACTTCCGTTCCTTTGTTTTCAAAACCGAGGACGCCGGCCAGACCTGGAAACCGATTTCCAATGGCTTGCCCGCCGAACCTGTAAACGTGATCAAGCAGGATCCGATGAACGCCACGACACTGTACGTGGGAACCGAATTTGGCGTTTACGTTTCACTGGATGACGGCAAAAACTGGTTCGGCATGAATCAGAATCTGCCACGAGTCTCTGTACAGGACCTGGTCGTTCATTCGCGTGACAACGAAATTCTGATCGGAACGCATGGTCGAGGCATTTTTGCGATGGACGATATCACTCCGCTGCAACACTACGCTCCCGAGATCGAATTGGGAGAACCGATGTTGTTTCCCGTCGACGACCTGCGCCCATTCAGTAATTCTGGTGCAGGTGGCTGGTTTGGCGGAGATCGTAAGCGAACTGCCTCAGATCCTCGGAGCGGCACCGCGATCTGGTTTTACTTGCCAGAAAAAGTCAGCAGAGATGAAAAAGATTTTTCACTCAAGATTATCAACCCGGAAGGTGACGAGTCCAACTTGACGATTAAACGAGATGCCGGTTTGCAGTCGCTTGCCTTCCCTCGCGCCCGCGCAAATCAGGCCGGTCGGCAAGGCGGGCGTGGTCAAGCTGCTCGACGTTTTCGCACGCCAGCGGGAACTTATCGAGTCATTTTGACAGTCGGAGAAACCACGATGGAACAAACCTTCGATATTAAACCTCGCTCGTAGTCCTCCAAGGGTATTAGGCAGAGAGCTGAAACCCGCCAGCTTGGCAACGACAATTCGCAATCAGGAACATTTGCCATGAACAGTGAACTTGAGCAAATGGCCCAGGCGATGCAGTTGGCCAAACAAGGCGACTGGGAAGGCGCGCACCAGATCGCGCAAGATTCGGATTCACCTGAAGCCGCCTGGGTTCATGCCTACCTACATCGTCAAGAAGGCGATGATGGCAATGCTGCCTATTGGTACCGTCGCGCCGAAAAACCGTTTCCCCAACTGAGCCTGGCAGAGGAATGGGACCAAATCTACCAGGCACTGACATCCTAGATCAGGCAATCGCCTACCCAAACACCGCTTGCGGGCGCATTGTCAAATTCCCCGTCGAGTGTCTGTCGACCACGTAATGTTGAAACTTGCCGCGATCGATTTGCAGGTACCCGGCAAGAGCTTGCTTGACTTGCTCGTCAGTGCTGCCAGTTCCGACATCCAAATCACCCAAAGGTACATCGAAGCTTCGTCCTTCAAATCGGATGTGCAATAATACGGGTGCATTCATGGCTATCTCCAATACTGTTTCCAACATCGATTAGTTGCTTGCAGTTAATGACCTGCCAACCGAAATCGGGTTCACTCAACTCAGCCGTTGGGCGCATTCCATCGCGGCGACGATCCGACTGTGGAAGTCTTTTCCAAGTCAAATCGAGTCGTTTTTGTCGCATTTTCCCGACGCAAATCAATGTTGCCGCGATTTCCGAATCCAGTAAACTTGTGCGACTTTATTTGCCCCCTGCCCTTACAAGTTTTCTGACGAGCAATTCGATGACGAAAGCAAAGAACATTCTGTCTCTGATAATCTGCTGGGTACTTCTCATGGTCCCCCTGGCACCATTGTCTGCCCAGGAGGGCGCAACACCTCTGGATGCCGAAAAGATTTCACAAAAAGTCGAAGAACAAGGCAAACAAGCGCTGACAACAATTCGCGCCGCCGTCAACGGAGACAAAAAAGCTCAGCAAGCCATTACCAACGACTATCTGTTCCCGGCACTCGTCGCATTGTTGGTGCTGATTATCGGATATATGGTCGCTTCGTTTATTGGGCGGATGGTTGGAAGCGTTTTTTCCAAAAAGGTCGACAAAACGCTGGGCCGGTTCTTTGGCAAAGCGACTAAAGCCTTCATCATGATGTTCGTTGCTTTTGCGGTGCTCAGTCATTTCGGCGTGAACGTCACCAGTTTTGCGGCGATTCTGGCAGCAGCCGGCTTTGCGGTCGGAATGGCCCTACAAGGAACCTTGTCGAATTTTGCAGCCGGAATCATGCTGCTGGTATTTCGACCTTTCAAAGTCGACCAGTTTATTCAAATCGCTGATGTCGAAGGGTTTGTCGACAGCATTGATTTGTTCACAACTCAAATTAACACACTCAACAACGAGCGGAAGATCGTTCCCAATAGTCAGATCTTTGGATCAACAATCACCAATTATCATCACAACGAATATCGCCGAGTCGATGTGAATGTGGGCGTTGACTATGAAGCCGATATCGATCGGACTCGAGCCGTTTTAGACGCGGTTACCGCACAGTGTCCCGACATTGTTGAAGATCCAAAGCCACAATCTGTTCTGATCGAACTGGCTGACTCGTCCGTCAATTGGCAAGCCCGCGTGTGGTGCAGGCCAGAAGAATACGCCAAGGTCAAAGAAAACCTGACCGCTCTGGTCAAAAAAGGCCTGGACTTGAATGGAATTGGAATTCCATTTCCACAGATGGTTTTGCACAAGAGCCCAGAGTCAAACGAAGCCAGAAAAGCGGCTTAACCATCTGATCCACAGTCATTCTGGTGTTTCGAGACCAGACACAACGAAATTAAAGCCCCGACTCAAAGTCGGGGCTTTTTTTTACAGGCGCATTCAATCTACCGCAGCTAAGTTCTCACCGGGGCAGATTCTTTACTGAATCCGAAGTGCTGTCCAAAGCGACCGCTAATGCACTCGTTGCCCGGGAACAGCACCGTCATCGACTCCCAGGATAAAGACATCTTCGCCACCGGGGCCCGCTGCGCAGACCATTCCTTCACTCAAACCAAACTTCATTTGCCTTGGTTTGAGGTTGGCCACCATGATAACTTTGCGTCCCACAAGCTCCGCGGGATCATATGCGGCTTTGATACCGGCGAACACGGTCCGATAAGTATCGCCACCCAGACTCAACTTCAGTTTGAGCAATTTGCGAGCTTCTTCGACATGGTCGGCTTCGACAATTCGAGCCACTCGCAAATCAACCTTCACGAAATCATCGATCGTACATTCCTCGGCCAACGGCTCGGCCGCAAGCGCGTCGCCACTGTCGTTGTAAGGCGAGGTTGAAGGAGCCGCTGACTCTTCCGCTTCGGCCGCAGCCTGTTTTTCTTCTTCGATCATTGCTTCAATATCTTTCATTTCAACTCGTTGCAATAAGTGTTTAAATTTCGAAATTTGCTGGCCAACCAGAGGCGTTTGTGCCTGATCCCAGGATTCGATCGGATCATTCAACAACTCGGAAACCTGCTTTGACAATTCCGGTAGAACCGGTGTCAAGTAAATCACGATTTGGCGAAACA
>CAZOXC010000407.1:0-3972 GCA_964583205.1 uncultured Pirellulaceae bacterium
GAATCTACCATTTCACCGAAAGTGATCAGTATCGGTGACCGAGTCGGCTATCAGGATGCAGCCGATACGCCGAATTCCCAAACAGTGTTTCATGCCTATGAAAACGCGCCCCTGATTTTTGAGACTCGAGGTCTTCCCAAATCCAAGCAATATCAGGACAACCGCTGGGGCAGCAGCATGGACAATTATCGTGGCTCGCGGATCGGCGTAATCGTGCAGTGCGAGGGCGGGCATGTCGTGATCCCCAACTACACCAGCGCCACAGCGTTTGACGCTGATGGCAAGGAGATCCGCAAATGGGCTTCCGGCGGAAACCATTATGAAAACTTCGCCGAAGCTGTTAAGGAGCGTGATCCCGGCAAACTCAACGCACAAATCGCCGAAGGTCACATTTCCAGCGCCCTTTGCCATACCGGCGGCGTTTCTCATCAAGTCGGAACCAAGTGCACGCTGGATGATATTAAACAGGCAATTGATGGCGACGAGTTGTTTGTTGAGTCTTTCAACCGGTTGGTCGAGCATCTGCAGGCCAACGAAGTGAATCTCGATGGCGAATCACTGACTCTCGGCAAAATCCTCGAATTTGATGTGCAGTCTGAGACCGTCACCAACGATGAAGCCGCCAACAAATTGATGTCTCGCGAATACCGAAGCGAATTCGACGTTGAAGGCGTCGAGGCCTGATTGCAAACAAACCGACTTCATCATCCACGAATCGAACCCGCTGAGTAAATTCAGCGGACAACGATTCCTGTGTCAATTGTCACGTTGGCCACCAGATGTGTTTAACGGAAGGGCTTTTCGTTCTTTTTCTTTTCCGCGTCGCGTCTGGCAATCGCCCCGTGAGCATAGTAGGCCTGGTAAGTGCAAGCGTGATCTTTGAGAATTTCCTCGTACTTGTCGTACGCAGCTTTATCTTTGTCTTCACGAAACGCAGTTTGAGCTTCCCAAAATAGTTTCTCTGCACTTTCTGAGCTCATCTGGCGACGCTTGAAATAGTTTTCAACCAGGCCTTTTGCAGCTTCCGTTGCTCCGTATTGCCGATGGAATTCGAACCATTCTGGAACCCAACTTCCGCTCTCGTCACCTTTGATTTTTGCTGACATGTTGCTGGCCGCTTCTTTGGCCGGAGTATTGACTCGCTCCAGAACTTTGTTCGCTGTTTCAATCGATGTTTCGTCGGCGTCCAAATTGTCTTTGACCGCAATTGCGGCTTGGACCGCCCAGCCCCATTCACCATCTTTGACCCATTCTTTGGCCAGATTCATTGCCCGAGGTGGATCCTGCCCGTTCATGGCATCCAGCCATTCCAGTGCTTCACCGACCGGACTGAAAATAAACTGGTGGCCGAGCGCTTCGGGCTTGAAAAAACGAATTTTCGGATAGCAAGCGGCGGCAAAAACACCGAAAGCATGCTCACCCTGCGAGAATGAAACCACCTGATCGTTTTGACCGTGAATCACGGCGATAGCAATTTTTTTCTGTGCTTCGACTTTGTCCGGCTGGCTATCCCACAAATTCGGTTCGTTTTGCATCCAGCAGTCACCTGCCATCGGAAAAGCACCATGATATAGATCAGGGTAATGCATGATGCAGCTATAGGTCACAAATCCACCTTGCGAATGCCCACCGATATAGGTGAGCGTCGTATTCAATTCGTCTTGCACTTCCTTGGTCAATTCAGAAATTGGATTGGCACTGGCGAACCCGAAATTATTGGCACCATAGGGATCATCTCCAGATGCTTCGCCATTAGGGCAGCACAAGATATCGTCTTTGCACCACTTCTTTTGCTCGATTCCCTGCATGTAAGCGCGGCCGTTCATATTCGAACCATGCAGAAAAATCACCAGCCGAGCACCCTTGGTTTCATCATAGGATTCTGGAATGCTCAAAAAATAGTCCATCCCATCGGCTGCTTTCAGCAAACCGGTATCACCCGGTTCCATTTCCGAGATCGAGTCAAACTCGTTAACTGCCTCATCATCGTCCTGTGCGAATCCTTGGCCAGTTGCCAAAACCATGCTGGCCAAAATGACAAAACTACAAACCCGAACCGGAAAAAGTGAACTTGATCGAGACATCTTTGAACTCCAGAAAGAGAAGAACACAAACGCAATGTACGCCTACGAGTCTAGCAAAGAAATTGGCGCAATCCATGTTCTTGGCCAATCAATTTACAATGCGTTTACGATGCGTTTACGATGTATACCGAGTGAAACTGACGCTGCAGGTCATTTTCCAGCGTCTCGTTCCTCAATTTGACTGGAACAATGCCGCGTGCGCACCGGAAGGATCTTCGATCACACAGAATTTTCCACCCGGGCCCAGGTCTCTTGTTTCGACAATTATCTTGCCGCCCATCTCAAGGCACTTGGCTCGGCTCTGCTCCAGATCATCAACGACGATATAGATAAGCCACCCACCAGGCATCGATTCATTCGGCCCTCTGCGATGGCAAATTCCGGCGATAGCATCCTCGGTGCCTTTCGGCATTACACAAAAATCCTCGTAGTCGCCCATGTCGACGCCGCTGCTCTCCCAATCCGCTACGGCTTGATAAAAATCCCGAGTCTCTTCTGCGTTGTCTACAGTCAGATCGATCCAGCCAATTTTTCCAGGCATCTTCACCTCTGTGGATTTTGAAATTTGCGCAGCAAAAAACCTCCCATCAACAGGAGGTTTGAAATTCAAGCAGCACTATTATTCGGTCTCTTGTTCTTTGACCGAGTTTACCACTCGACCCATGTAATAGCCGCAAGTTGGGCAAACTACATGGGTAGGCAAAACTGTGCTGCACTTTGGGCACACAGTCATTGATTTTGCCTTTATACGGTCGTGAGAACGACGTTTGCCGGTTCGCGAATTAGAATGCTTGCGTTTTGGAACTGCCATCGGACGGTCCAGTCGAGTTTAACTGTCAAGAATTAGCCGAAATTTCGGAAAGGAATAATCTAACAACGAGCACCGGTTTGGACAATGGCCAACACCTTTTGAGCTGGAAAAAACAGTGATTTCAGCCAAATTTGACTTGGCTCGGTCAACTTTCCCAACTCTCCAACATGCCAGCAGGTTGGGAATTTATTCCGATTAGCGAAAGTTTTCCGATTGGTCGGACGATAACTGAATTATCAAGCAAATAGCGCCTGGAAAGCGCTGCATGCATGATGGGGGGGGCCAAGGCCGGTTTAGTCCGGGCTTGATGATGTGATTTGTCGCATCGTGTAGACAAACACAACGATTGGCTTAACTGGATTTTTGGAAGTCCGATGAAACGCCACCCAAATCATATGAATAGAATTTGCATTAGCGCCATTGTCCTGGCTGGTTACCTCACACTGATCGGCTGTGTGCCGTCACCACCGGCCTATCGGTTCGACAATGGCAGCCTCAACTACTATCTCGAGCAATCGACGGCGATCGAATATCCCGATACCGAAACGGTTCCACTTGATGAAGTCGTGCAACAGCGGGCACCGATCACCGTCTCCAACGCAGATTTTGATTCCTTCTGGGATCTGTCTCTGGAAGACTGTGTCTCGATCTCGCTACAGAACACGAAAGTGGTTCGTGGATTCGGAACTCCCGGCCTGGCCAATGGTCAAGTTGCTCCGGGCGCTGACGGAATCGTCAACGGCGGGCCCAATTCCGCTACTCTCTATAATGTTGCCATTCGAGAGAGTGAACCGGGTACGATCCTGGCGAACGGCCAAGGCGCCGTTGCGGAAAACTTGCTAACCAACGAGGGGCTGAATGCAAATCAAGGCGTTGAAGCTGCCCTGGCTCAATTCGATGCATTACTCACATCTCGAATCGCCTATGGCAAAACCGACACACCCTCGAATACAACTCCAGCGGATCCAACTGAACCACAGATTCTGGACCGTGACCAAATCACCTATACAGCACAAATTGAGAAGTTAGCTGCCAACGGTACCAAGTATTTCTTCCGGAACACGACTGTCTACACAG
>CAZOXC010000408.1:0-3971 GCA_964583205.1 uncultured Pirellulaceae bacterium
ATCTATGACCCAGTGATCTATGACCCAGTGATCTATGACCCAGTGAACTATGACCCAGTGAACTACGCGTCGTCGCCAGCTGCTTTTTCGTCTTTGGCTGCGTCGTCGCCATCTTCGGTCTTGACTTTCTTCTTCTTTTTCATCGAGAGCTTCAGAACCCGAACTTTGGGCAGCCCCATGATAGAATCGCCTTCTTTCCAGCGATCCATTTCCTGCAATTTGGCCAGACGCTCGGCTCGGTTCAACACATTGCGTTGTCTCTGAGAACCGGCTTTGATTTTCAAACTTTTATCGATCGACATGATGCGTCTGTTTTTTTAAGGATTAAATAAGAATTTGAATGAACCAATATACGCATTGGCTGCTGGTTTGATCAAGGCTTAACTTGCCTCGAAAAGCCCGACATTTCAGGGGAATTTGTCCTCACCTCGGCGGTTAGCCGCCGGATGGCTAAAATCCTTCGAGTATTTTAATTATCGACGAAAGTGGACCGGAACTTATGTCCAAGAAAATCGGCGTATTTTGCAGTGGCGGGGATGCTCCCGGAATGAACGCTTGCGTGAGAGCGGTTGTCCGTTCGGCGATTGGCAAGGGCCATAAAGTCGTCGGGATCAAACGAGGCTACCAGGGTTTGCTGAACGAAGAGTTCTATTTGAATTCCGCCGGCCAGCCGGAAATGACTCTGGCCAGCGTCAATGGTTGGTCCAAATACGGCGGTGCTTTTCTCCATTCCAGCCGCAGCCCGGAATTCGCAACTCTGGAAGGCCAACAAAAGGCAGCCGAGATTCTGCGCAGGCACGAGTTCGATGCTTTGATCCCGATCGGCGGAGACGGAACGTTCACGGGTGCGATCGAGTTGGCCAAGCAGTGGGACGGGCAAATTGTGGGCTGTCCGGGAACGATCGACAACGATCTGGTTGGTACCGACTACACGATTGGGTTTTCAACTGCCGTGCAGACAGCGGTTGAAGCGGTCGACAAAATCAGTGACACAGCCGCCAGCCATGATCGGATGTTTCTGATCGAAGTGATGGGGCGGCATAGCGGATACATTGGAATCTACACGGCACTGGCGTCCGGGGCCGAGGTCACCGCGATTCCAGAAACGATGACCGACATTCCGGAAATCATCAAGTACTTGAATGTCTTGAAAAACGAACGAGGCAAACGTTCGGTGATGATGATTGTTTCTGAAGGCGACGAAGAAGGTCGCGGCGAAGAAATTAACCAGAAGTTGATCGACAGCGGTTGCCCTTATAAATCTCGAGTGGTTGTGCTGGGGCACTTGCAACGTGGCGGCACTCCATCGCCGGAAGACCGACGGCGAGCAACGCAAATGGGCGCAGGTGCTGTGAGCGAAATTTTAAACGGCAGCAGCGGGATCATGGTAGGAACTCATGATGATCAATGCACGACCATTTCACTTGAGGAAGCCATCAAGGGAAATCGTATGATTCCCGAGAATTTGATTACCTTGCTGGACGAAATGGCGTCTTGAATTCTTGCGAGTGTGTTTTGTCGCGAAATCGTCGGGCTGGTTCCGGTTGGAATCAAATCAACGATGCCGATATGAACGCAAACTCACTCTCTCTCCGGGTCGGTGCAGCCGGTGAGGGTTTACAAAAAAACGCTTTAGTCCGGCGAAGACTTAGTCCACGCGATTCAGAACTGCCTGGAACTAGCCAGCGCATCCCCGATCTAATCGGTAGACCCCTCTCCGGGTTGTGGCAATCGAAACAGGGCCAGGTAAAAGATGATCAACAGGACCCCGGCGGTCAGATAGGGCCACGAACTACCATATTGCCAGTAGATGATCGCTCCGACCAAAGGCGCGATGGCTCGAGCCAACGAACCGAACGAGCGAAAGATGCCCATGGTCGCTCCTTGATCTGAAGCCGGTGCATACAAACTCACCAACGCGTTCAGGCAAGGCGTCAACAGCGACGAACCGCAGGAAAGCAGGAACAAGCCTACATAGAGTTGCCATTGGCTTGCACAAACCGCAACCACCAACATGCCCGGGATGACCATCGCCCAGCCAATCAGAGCCACTTTTTTCTCGCCGTACTTGGGAACGACTCGCCGCACCACACCGCCTTGCACCAGTACAACGACAAATCCGATAAACACAAACAGGGCCACGTTCTGAAAAGCGGTGTAGGCAAAACGATCCTTGGCCAGAAACGTAATTGTGAATTCCATTGCGGCAAACGCAGCGATAAAAACGAAGTACAACCAAGTCGTTAAATTGACGCCGGCGTGTGGGCTGGGTCTGAAAATCGCCAAGGGGTTAACCGGACGCTTGTCGTGACTGATATTTTCCGGCTGCAATGTTTCAGGAAAGTATTTGATCAAAAAGCACAGATTGGCGATGCTGATCACCAAGGCAAACAAAGCCGGCGCAGAAAACGGGTTGATGCCGGGAACGAAAGACAACAGCGACTCGGCGTCGACCAGACTCAAAGCTCCGCCGATGGCTGGCCCAACCACGAAACCCAATCCGAAGGCGGCACCCAGCATCCCCATGCCCTTGGCTCGAGACTTTTCATCAGTGATGTCGGCAATCGCCGCACTGGCAACCGACAAATTCCCAGCCATCGCCCCGCCAATCACCCGAGCCACAATCAACAGCCAGAACGGCTCGGCCACAAACCAGCATAAATAGCTGATAGCGATCCCTGTGACAGTAAAGATCAGGACCTTGCGACGACCAATTCGGTCAGACAAACTTCCCCACAGCGGCGCCGCCACAAATTGCAGAAGCGAATAGAGCGAGCCCAGCAGCCCACCAAAGAAAACCGTAGCTGCAAAGCGAGCCTCTGCGCCCTCGCGACCGCTCAGATTTTCCAACGAGGCAACTAGCTGATGCAGCCAGCTACCGTCTGGCTCTTTACCCAGATAATACTCGAGCATATCCGGGAACAGCGGGAATATGATTGAGAAGCCAACCAAGTCGATGAACACGGTTAGCAAAATGATCATTAACGAACGACGGTTCCCTTGGTTTTCTGTCAACTAAATCACCTGAAGATTAAATATCCGTAGGGCTGGGGAGCACACTTCGCCTGTTCTCGCTGCCCTGGAGACTCCCGCTTCCCTGCTGAAGCCGGAACTACTTTAAAACTGAAATCACCAACGGTCCAAGATAGCCGAGGAACGAACTTCGCCAAAGGCGGCGTGAACCAGCAGACAATTCATTGCTTGATTTCTGTAATTGCCTGTCTGGATAGAATCTTCCCGCTCATAAGCTTGAATTTTGATCCGCGCTGAATTCAAATCAAGTTTGCCAGTCCACATTTTTTTGAGCAAAGGCTGTTATGCGTTCGTTGTTTTTAGTTTCGGCAATTGTATTGTGTGCAAGTGCTTCAGGTCTGTCTGTGGTTGCCCAGGATCGAATTACCGGTCACAACTTCGCGACTCGCAGCGAAGTGATCGCTCAACACGGCATGGTAGCCACCAGCCAGCCTCTGGCCACGCAAATCGCGCTGGACATCTTAAAAGATGGTGGCAATGCGATTGATGCAGCGATTGCGGCCAACGCGGCACTCGGTCTGATGGAGCCCACGGGTAACGGGATGGGTGGTGACCTGTTCGCGATCGTTTGGGACGCGAAGACCCAGAAGCTGTATGGGCTCAATGCCAGCGGCCGCTCTCCAGAATCACTAGGCTACGATGAACTCAAATCCAAGCTGGATGAATTGGGACGCGACACGATTCCCTCGCTGGGCCCTCTACCGGTTTCCGTGCCGGGCTGTGTCGATGGCTGGTTTGAGTTGCACAAAAAATTTGGCAGCAAACCGATGTCAGAAATCCTTGCTCCGACCATCAAGTATGCCAACGAAGGTTTTCCGGTTAGCGAGTTGATTGCTTATTACTGGGACCGCAGTCGATTCCTGGCACGCTATCCCGGCTTCGCCGAAACTTTTCTGCGCGACGGTCGAGCACCTGCCAAAGGTGAGATTTTCAAGAAC
>CAZOXC010000409.1:0-3966 GCA_964583205.1 uncultured Pirellulaceae bacterium
CCTGAGTTGATGTCGACAGTGAAATCAACACGAAAAAGCCGATGGTGAATTTAGAAAACATGCAATCAGGCTCCGCAGTAAAATAAACAAGACAGGACAACGCCAGCTGATTTTGTATCAGATTGAAAGCCTGAGTACATTTTCTTTGAATTCGATTGCGCGAGAGGAATCCAGTAAGTGAGATACATAGCCGAACGATCGGCGCTTGGGTGACTCAAAACTCCAACCCGTCCCTGATCTGGACAAGTGCAGTGGCGGCCGTTTCTTTGATTTTGTGAGTTGCAAATTTGGTCACTCTGGTCGAGTCCGGGTTGATCTCGATTGCCAGACGACCTTGGTTCGCTGCCCACATGAATGGCTGTGCTATGTAGGGAAATACGCTGGTGGTGCCGATGCTGAATACAACATCGAAACCCGATTCCCAAGCTTGATTGAGTTGAGCTTGTGCATCAATTGGCAGCATCTCATCGAACAATACAACATCCGGTCTCATCACTGAATTGCATTTGTCACAAGTCGGTGAGATGGGAATTTCTTCACTTTGTGAAAGCTCGCGCGCAAAGTCACAGGAGGTACAGGAAATTGAGCGCAAGTTCCCATGAATTTCGATCAGGTTCGTCGAGCCGGCATCGCGATGAAAACCATCCACGTTCTGTGTCAGTACTGTCACCGCTTCAAACTTGCTCTCGAACTCGGCAATGACCTGGTGAGCAGCGTTGTGTTTGGCGCCTTTGGCTGCGTCGGCGATCTGTGCCAGATACTTCCAGGTGACTTCCGGTGTACGTTGAAACACTGGACCGGAGAGTGCGGTTTCGATCGGAATGCCCTCTTCGGTGTCATCGACCTGGTAGATTCCACCTGTGCCTCGATACGTTGGTAAACCCGAGTCAGCCGAAACACCGGCACCGGTAATGAACAGCAAACGTTGGTTCGGCTTTAGCAGTTTGGTTACTTCGTCGATCATTTGAATTGTCAAAAGAATATGGAGTTAGGGAATCGGAAAAGAATCAACGTTACAATCACTTTGCAATATTGGATTTGTTCTGTCCTGTTGCAAAGCAAGCTCCTGTTTCTGTGGTCCTTTAACAGTTTGTCTACTAAGGGTGGCCTGGGAAGCTGGCTGATATGTCCCCTCTATCAAGGGGGTAGTGTAGCTTTAAAAGAACTTTCAACGTTCGGGTTGTTAAAAGAAAATCCGATTTTAATAGCGGTTTTTTGGTTGGATTGTTAGCATAGCCGGATTTTTCAACGACTTGTCGCAATTCTGTTGTAGTTTTTCCAGACCGAAGCAACCTGCCTTTTGTGTTTCGGAACATTCAAGTTTGTCAGCAGACTAAAAAAGAGACTCCTACCATGAAGAAAAGTTCACTCGTATTCCTAACGTTAATTGCTGCTTTCGTTTTGACAGGCTCGGCAACTGCCGACGTGCGACTGGATGAGGGCGATTTCGACGAACAGATGTTCGGGGCGGGCCGCAATGTTGTGGCGACATCAACATTCCGACTCTCAGGACCGGATATTCCCAGAGTAGGATTCCTGTTCAATTTTGACTTAATTGACGAGGGCTTGGAGATCATTATCAACGGCCAGGAATTTTTTTCTGCTCCAGATATTCACCAAGGCGGTGATCGTGAGTTTGAAGAAATTGCCGGAATGTACAACGATATTCAAAATCCCTGGAACGAAAACAGCAATTCGTTACCAAGATTGATTGTGGAGGCAGGTGCGGACGGTACAGACTTCACTGGAGCCGTTACAGTAGGTGCCAACACATTGGAAACCTACGTTCCCCTATTTGACGTCGCTGATTTACAAAGCGTGTTGCGGGAGGGCGACAATACGATAGACTTCATCAATTTAAATGGAGATGCATTCGGCCGTCTGGTTGGAGATTACCAGGTGTTTTTGGTAGCGATTCCAGAACCACATTCGGCGGGCCTGCTGTTGGGCGTATTGGCAGCATGTGGATTGCGCCGCAAACGCAAGTAATCAGCGGATTCCAATCCAGAAACAGTAAAGCCTCGGCCGGAGCCAGGGCTTTTTGTTTGCGCAAATTTCGCTGAAGTGGCTGGAGCAAATCGACCATTCAATCGAAAGTGCCGGACAGCTTTTCTGGCAATCACGACTAAACGAAAAAATGCCACGGCAATTGCCGTGGCATTTCGAAGGTAGATTGCAGCAGATGCTGCATCTATGCATAGCTGGTTTTGTCGCGAAACTTGTCGCGACTAGTTCTGGTTGCGGCGAAATTGTCCACCGCCACCGGAACGAAAATCATCGAATTGTTGTGATTCGGATTCGGAAGAACTTCCGTTGCCCGAATAGAACTTGGTCGTGCCCTCGGCGATTTCCCGAGAATCAGACTCTTCGCAAACCAATTGAGCTCGGAACGTATGAGTTCCCGATTGGGTTGCAGAAGCGTGGACTTTCAACAGGAGTTCCTGACCTGGATCCAAGTGATCGATGACAGAAAATCGAACTTGACCAGGTACCATTTGGTGTTGGTGTCCATTGGCACTTACTGGCTCGATACCGTCGGAGAACTGCATCACCAGTTGAATCGACCGGGCAACCTTGGTTCCACGGTTCTTGACTCGAATCTGGTAAGGGATGTCCTGACCGGTTGGCAAAGGACCTTTAGGGTCTTCTACCGACAGGACCAGATCAGCGACAGCCTCGACGTAAGTTGTTACGGTTTCGGCCGAGTTCAATTCGCCGTTTCCGCGAGCGGCGACTTCGAAATTCATCTCGCCAGCAGTATTCAACTGGCAGTTGATGTGGAACGATCGTTCCGCGCCAGGTGTCAGAGTTCCGACATCCCAGCGAATCCCGCCTTGAACATTTTCAACGGCTTCGATGCCAGAGATGTAGCTGGTGCCTCGAGGCAGAACCAGAGCGGCGTCAACATCCTGAGCAATGGCATCACCAGTGTTCACGATCGTGATTTGGTATGTGCCGACGCTTCCCGCATACTTCATCTGCGGTCCGCCAAGTTTGATATCCAAAGCAGCTCGTCGCACAATGATGTTGCGAGAGTCCGCCTGGCGCAGGTCGCCATCAGCGGTGGCAGTTGTCGCCAGTTCAATCGTACCAGCGTGTCGTGCCAACAACTCGACTTGAACCTGCTGCTGTTGTCCAGGCTGGATGTTGCCAAGACTGGCTCGTTGGCCACCCAAAGCTTCGGGCAACATAACGGAAACGTTTTCGGCAGCACCGGTTCCCGGATTACTGACGGTAACCGTGTACATCGCTTTGGCTCCGAATTCCACTTCGTTAGGACCGGCAATTGCTACGTCCAGACGAGGCTGGGTGACTTGAACCGATGCCAAACCGGCGATCGGTAACACAGTCCACTCCAGTTTCATGTCAAACATTTTCGACTCGCGAGGAATCACATCCAGAATCATCTTTTCTGTTGTGCCCGCTGCGATTTGTTTGACATTCCAAATCAGACGCGAGTCTGTTGATCCGTCTGAGACTTCGCGAGTACCCTGGGTTGTGTTGATGTTGGTAACTTCAACCCAACTTGGGATATCCAGTCCGACAATCAAATTGTTCGCGGTAGTACGGTCGTCGTTGTAAACCACGACTTCGTAGCGAGCTGGTTTGTCGATACCGATACTGGATGGGCCGCTTGCTAAAACTCGCAGCTTGGGACCCTCTGTTTTAATTTCAGCGCCCAGTTCCCGACGCATCTCATAAGATGGCGCGGTGTTGCTGGCGACTCGAGGACTGTCTGTCCGCAGTGATGACTCAGTCATTCGCAACGGAGCTCGAATTTCCCTGGGGACTTCGGCAACCCGTTGAACTGGCGGCGAGATCGGATCCGGAGTCCGGGCGTTCATTCGAATCACGTTTTCATTCGGAGTTTCGACAGGTTCCGCTTCCTGCATAGGTTCCGCTTCCTGCATAGGCTGTGCAACAACTGGCTCTGTTTCAACCTGAATTAGTGGCAGAGGTACAGGA
>CAZOXC010000410.1:0-3962 GCA_964583205.1 uncultured Pirellulaceae bacterium
ATCGATCATGACAGCCAATTTTGGAATCTTTGAGAAACAGATCGTAGACGACCTGGCGACGAAGCAGTCTGCTTCGGACGTAGCCGATAATCAACGGAAATAGCTGAATGAACTGGGAAATTGAAGAAGATCCGCCACCTCCAATTCAGTGGTGGCGCTGGGCATTACTGGCACTGGTGATTCTGATGCTGTTGGGGGCGACGATCGGAATAATCTGGTATCAGATTTCTCAACGAAGTTGAGAAGTTTTCCAGAAAACTGCCAAGCTCCGATATGATGTCGGCGAATCCAACCAGACACCCATTAACATGTGGTTGGTAACTAGATACAGGGAACAACAAATTGAGGGCAATATGATTGGCGGACTCAAACTGGCGTGCAACGATAGCTTCAAACTCGGTCTCAAATGGGTTGTCCCTGCGATTACCCTGATTTGTTTTGGCCAAGTCAGCCAGGTTTTTGGCCTGCAAGTCACTCAGGCTCCGGCGGCTGGTCAATCTTCGGCAAAGAGCGAAATCGAGTGCACCCTGGACCTGAGCAATCCGGGGAAAATGGCGGATATCGTTTCCAATGCTTTGGTTCGCGCTCTGCACCAGGAAGAAGTTGAAGTCAAAAAGTTTTTGGAATCTGCCGAAATCAATTACGCAACCGGCGACGAGCTTGCCAAAGCTGCTGCCGAACACTTTAAGATTGAAATCACCGCCATGGAGGCGGCGATCGAAGAGTACAGGCATTGCAATTGTACCCATGAAGGTGGAGGTGGTGAAGGAACACTTGTTGCCTCTTCCGCCGCTGGTGCATTCCAACCCCGTGCAGTCCAGCTCAAAGTATCCAAGTTCGCTGAGGATGTATTGGTACACGTCGTGTTGCACGAAATCGGCCATGGACTGGTTCGCGAATTTGATTTGCCGATTCTGGGTAACGAAGAAACTCTGGCCGACGCCTTTGCCACTCATTTTCTGGTGACTCGCATGCCAGATCGGGCGACGGATGTGTTGCAGGCTCGAGTCACTTCTTTGATGATCGAGGCCGGTGAAGTTGCTCGTGACGAATGGACTGTTAAAGGCGAGCACAACAGTGATGCTCGTCGCGCTTTTCAAATCGCAGCGCTGGCGATCGCTCACGACTACCAGAAATACGCGAGTGTCGGCAAAGCGGCCGGTATGGATGAAGACGATATCCGTCGGGCTCGCGATTATGCAACCGAGATTCATCGATCCTGGCGACGAATTTTACAACCCTTGTTCATGCCTGAGGGCCAGTTGTCGGGCGAAGCGCGGTTTCGCGTAGATGATGGATCCTCGTTCAGTGCCGCGATCAACTCCAGCAGCTTGTCCAGTGAATTGGAATCGATCGTCAAGGGTTTTGACTGGCATTCTCAAGTCACCGTTCGCTTTTCACCCGGTGATGGCGGAGCCGGATGGAGTCGTTCCAGTCGCACGGTTACGGTTCACGATGACTATGTGGCACGGTTTGTGAAACAGGGCCATCAGGCAGCAAAAAAATAGTTCTGCGCTAATTGCTGGTAGCAAAAGCGACATGCAGCGCCGTACCAATGTGGAACGCTGATTCATCCGCTTTGAATTTGGGGTGATGCAACCCGTATGTGCAGCCCTCGGCTTCATTGCGTGACCCCAGTGCCACAAAGCAAGCCGGCGCGTGGGCACCGTAATAGGCAAAATCTTCACCGCCCATCATCGGCGGACAGATGGGGAAGTTTCCAGGGCCCACAATCGGTTCGCACATTTGAACGACTTGCTCCCACAATGCCGGATCATTGGATGTTTCAGGGTAGTCGATTCCTCTGGTCTCGAACTCGGCAGTGCACAAGTTCGCTTTGGCGATGCCTTCTGCCAGTTGGGCCAGACGCTGCTTGAGGTGGTCTTTGTTCGCCGAGGACAGTGATCGAATGGTTCCCTTGATCTCAACTTCTTCGGGAATCACGTTGTGAGCTGCACCGCCATGGATGGCCGTGCAACTGATCACGCCTGATTCCATGGGGTCCTGTTCTCGCGAGATAATCGTTTGAGCTTCAGTGATAATTTTTGCGGCGGTAATCACCGGGTCGATGGTCAAGTGCGGCATCGCAGCGTGTCCGCCCTTGCCTTTGACCTTGATCGAAAACGAATTGGTCGCGGCCAGAAATGCACCCGCCCTTCCCGTTAATTGACCGGTGGGGATCATGGGCCAAACGTGAATACCAAATACTTTGTCGACGGTTGGATTCTGCATCACGCCGGCGTCACACATTCCCTTGCCGCCTGCGCCACCTTCTTCGGCTGGTTGGAAACAAAGTTTTACGGTGGTGTTGAGTTCTGATTCACGCTCTTTGAGGATTCTTGCGGCACCCAGCAGCATTGCTGTGTGGCAATCATGTCCACAAGCATGCATCTTGCCAGGGTTCAGGCTTTTGAATTCGACGTCAGCTTGTTCTTCGATTGGCAGAGCGTCCATATCGGCTCGCAGCATGACGCAGCGATCGCCATTCCCGATGGTACCCAACACGCCTGTTTCAGCTATTCCCGATTCGAAACTGATGTTGAGCTTGTCCAGTTCTTCGCAGACGATCTTCGATGTTTCCTGCAAGTCATAAAGTAGTTCCGGGCATTGATGCAGTCGCCTGCGGATTTCGATGATCCAGGGTTCAATGGCTTTGGTTTCGGCAAGCAGACTGGTGGCTGATTCGATCATGACAATTCGGATGTTGAATATTTTTTAAAGACGATTCCAAGCTACATGTTGTAGATATGAGCGGCAAGAGTGCGGTTTGAATTGAGAACACTATTCATCGCTAATTGATCCTGATTTGTGATGGCGGCAACCTGCCTATCGTGTCTATGGTTCGTGGAGTTCGGTGCCGTCTGGGTTTCTTTTTTCTGGCCACACCATTGAGTTCACCGGTTCTACGGCCAAAATTGATGATTTAGTGATTTTTCTACCCGGAAATCCTAGCTGGTGGCGACTTTTGATGTGATGGCCGATTTCGCGACAACGCCGCCGAGAAACCAAGTGCCAGCCGTGCTTGCAAATTCGTCCAACTCGATCGATTGGACTGCCGAGTTTGAGAGGCATCAAGGCTGGCTGCGGAAGGTGCTGCGCTGCCGAGTCAAGCCGGCCATCGTTGAAGATTGTCTGCAGGATATCGCATTGGCGATCGTCAAGCAGGACAACAAACCTACAGATGTCGCCAAAGTGCCCGCCTGGTTGTATCGACTGGCGATCAGACACTCGATCAACTCGCACCGCAAGAATGGTCGCACTGAAAGACTGATTGACGGCTTCAAACAAAATTGCCCGGAACAGAGCGAGTTGTCAACGGATCCGCTGGATTGGTTGTTGCATCAGGAACAACAAACCCAGTTGCGTTCTGCGATTGACGAGCTTCGTCCCAAGGACCGTGAGATCCTGGTTTTGAAGTACACAGAAAACTGGAGTTACAAAAAGCTGGCCACACATCTGGGCACTTCGACGACGACAGTCGAGTACCGCCTGGTGAAAGCCAAAAAGAATTTGCGCCAACTGTTGGTGCAGCACAAGGTAATTCAATACTCGCAATGAATTTTATGAACGATAAAAACCAAATGGATCGTGACTTGTTGATCGAACGCTTGATCAACCAGGAGTTGAGCGATTCACAGCGTACCGAATTGTTAAATGCAGTCGAGAACTGGGATGACGGTTGGCGGAACATTGCCCTGGCCTTTGTGGAAAACCAGGTGTTGAGCCAGGCTCTTGAAGGCATCGATCGTGATGCGACCAGTGAGGAAATTCGGGCAAGCGGCGAAAAGGTTGCCGCGGCTTCCGCGCTTGATGCCGGCAACAACAGAAGCTCGCGGTTTGGAAACAACCTCTGGCTGACGGCAGCCAGTGTGTTGGTTTCACTGGTAGCTGGCTTGTGGTTTGGCAACTGGATTTCCAGTCAGTTTGATTCCGAGAGAGTGATCGCCGAATCGATAGACAAC
>CAZOXC010000411.1:0-3962 GCA_964583205.1 uncultured Pirellulaceae bacterium
ACTGGTTTCCAAAACCAGCGGTTGCGGGTTCAAGTCCCTCCGCCCCTGCCATTTTAAAGCTTTGTTTATTTAAGGCTTTAGTTTTAAAGGCGTTGGCGGAGTAAGGATGCTCGCCATTTTCAAATAAAAGGATGCGACTGGGAGTCGTTTGGATGAATACGGTAGCAAAACCAAAATCAAGTCAACCCGCCAAGAGCAGTTTCTTAGGTGAGCTGTTTCGTGTTGGGATATACAAGCCTTCTCAGGGCCGAATCGTTCGCCAGGTGACATTTGTGGCGTCCGTGATTCTATTGCTGCTGACAGCGATGGGTCTGGCCAAATGGGATCTGTTCTCAACGATGTTTCAGGGTTCCAACTATGTGTTTGGTTTGGCCTTTTCGGTGGTTGCTGTTTGGTTGGCCTATCGGTTGGTCAACTATTCGGCATTTGCTGATTTCCTGATTGCTGTTGAAGCAGAGATGAACAAGGTTTCCTGGCCAACCTGGCCGGAGCTTTGGCGTGCATCTGTGGTGGTGATGGTGGTCATTTTTGTGATGGCTGTTTCCTTGTACCTGTTTGACATCGCTTGGACTTTTCTGTTCCGGCTGTTGGGCGTGCGGTACGGGGGCTAGTTGATTTCGAGAATTTGATTAATGACGGACGAAGTTAACAACAACGAATCCGAAACGCTTGCTGATGAGGCGGTCGGTGAAAACGCCGAATCTGACGTGACTGTGTCAGAGAGCGGAGAGGCTGCGCCTGAATCAGAGGCTGCGCCTGAATCAGAGGCTGCGCCTGAATCAGAGGCTGCGGCGGAAGCTGAGAGCGCTGTGGATTCCGAGCCGGTTGCTGAAGAAGCGGCTGAAGCCGAGGAAGCGGCCGAGCCTGAAGCTGAAACTGAAGCTGAAGAAACCGACGCGGAAGCTGAAGCCGAGGCGGATGATGGATTGGACTACGATGATCCGGCGTTGGACGAAGTCTACGGAGACGATTATGTCGACGAAGACGAGGATGAAGACGAGGATGCGGTTCCGCTGGAGACGTTGGTCGAGGAAGCGGCGCCGGCCAGTGATGATGGCTTGGAGATGGATTGGTACATCCTCAAGGTGCAGGTGAATCGGGAAACCACGATTTGCGATGCCTTGAGAAGGCGAGTGTCGGTGGCCGGGTTGGACCATTTTTTCTCGGATATCCTGGTGCCGACAGAAGATGTTCGCGAGTTTACCAAGACAGGTAAGCAGCGGATTGTTAAGCGAAAGCTGTATCCGGGTTATGTGGTGGTGCGGATGTCCATCAACGATGACTCGTGGTTCCTGGTGCGTGAGACTCCCGGCATTGGTGACTTTACTGGTGCTGCCGGCAAGCCGGCTCCGCTGACGGCGGACGAGATTGACCGGATCATGAAGGCTTCACGGCCCAGCCAGGAAGAAAAATCAGAAGACACAGTTAAGACTGCGATCAAATACAAGGTGGGTGATCGTGTGCGGGTTAAGGAAGGCAATTTTCAGAATTACGAAGGCGATGTGGCAAATATTGACGAACGCAACGGTCGGGTAACGGTGATGATCAACATATTTAACCGCCCCAACCCTGTGGAGCTTGACCATTGGCAAGTGGAAGAGTTTCAATAACAGATTGGCGCACAGCGGCCCTTGAATACGAAATGCAAACGTCGTGCAACGTCGCGAATTGACTGAAGCGGCGATAAAGAAAGAAGAAAATGGCAAAACAGATAATGGGTGAAACCAAGTTTCAGGTTCCTGGCGGGCAAGCCACTCCGGCGCCTCCAGTCGGTACCTCACTTGGTAAATATGGTGTGAACCTCGGTCAGTTTGTGCAGCAGTTCAATGACCGCACCAAGGAATATAACGGCACGCCGATTCCAGTGATTGTGACCGTTTTCGCGGATCGATCGTTTGAATTTGTGACCAAGAGTCCGCCGGCTGCGTCGTTGCTCAAGCAGGTAGCCGGGATCGCCAAGGGGTCCGGGGTGCCAAACCGTGACAAGGTGGCCAAGGTCACTCGGTCGCAGATCGACGAGATTGTCGAAAAGAAAAAAGAGGACTTGAATGCGGGAAGCCCGGAAGCTGCCCGTCGGATCATTGAGGGAACGGCTCGCAGTATGGGTATTGAGGTCGAGGACTAAGGGACTAAACGACAATGAGTAAGCGATCAAAACGATACAACGAACTGGCTGCGAAAGTGCCAGAGGAACCGCAAAATCTTCAGGATGCGGTGACGATTCTCAAAGGCTTTGATGGGACCAAGTTCGATCAGACGGTCGAGATTCACATGCGACTGGGGATTGATGCCAAGCAGGCTGATCAACTGGTGCGTGGCTCGATAGTTTTGCCTCATGGAATTGGCAAGAGTCAACGAGTGGTGGTGTTTGCCAAAGGCGATGCTGCCGAAGCGGCCAAGGCAGCTGGTGCTGACGAGGTCGGTCAGGAAGATCTGGCCAAGAAGATTAAGGATGGCTGGCTTGATTTCGATGTCTGCATCGCTTCGCCCGACATGATGGGCCTGGTAGGTCCATTGGGACGAGTGTTGGGGCCTCGCGGTTTAATGCCATCGCCTCGGGCGGGTACGGTGACACCGGATGTGGCCAATACCGTCGAAGAGTACAAAGCGGGTAAGGTCGAATTCCGAAACGATGCCGGCGGTAACGTGCACGCTGTGGTTGGGCGACTTGGTTTCGAACCGAACCAGTTGGTCGACAACATTGATGCTTTCCTCAAGCACATTGAGTCGCTGAGGCCGATGTCGATTAAGGGAACTTACGTCAAGAGTATTTCGATTGCCGCCACGATGAGCCCGGGGGTTCAGATTGCTGCCTAGGCAGTGCATTGAGCCGGATCTTTGGTTGAATCGCGCGAGTGAATTGCGTGGTTGAATTAAAACGACAACTGAATAATCAACAGAGTGAGGGGCGATAGGCTCCGCTGGTAACTCGAACGGAAAATACGATGAGCAAATATGTAAAAGACTTGATTTCGCAGGAATTGGTCAATCGACTTGATGGCACCGAAGAGTGTGTGATCGCCAATGTGATTGGTCTGGATGCGAATTCGACTTCGGCGCTTCGCAAGCGATTGCGGGATAAAGACATTCGCGTCGCGGTCGTAAAGAACAGTTTGGCGCGGCGAGCCACCGAGGGCACACCTCTGGCACCTGCGTTTGAAGGATTGACTGGACCGGCAGCAGTGCTCTGGGGCGGCGAAGATTTTATCACGCTGATCAAAGAGGCTGTCGAGCTGGATAAGAGCGAAGAGTTCGAAGAATTCGAAGCTCGTGGTGGCGTCATGGATGGTGAGACGCTGGATTCGGCACGCGTGAAGGAAATCAGCAAGTGGCCGAATCGTGTGGAACAGTTGAGTATCCTTTCCGGACAGTTGTTGTCGCCGGGAGCTCAACTATCGGCTCAAATGCTTGGACCTGGTAGCCAGTTGTGCGGCCAGATCAAATCCAAGGGCGAGGGTGACGAGTAAATAATCCGACAACGAACATTTCAACCAACCATTTAAAATCAACTGAATTGAAGGGATAAACCAAAATGTCTGAAGCAACTATGGAATTTTCCGCTGCGTCAAAGGAACTTGGCGACAAAATCGCAGGCCTGACTTTGAAAGAAGCCAAGGAACTGAGTGATTACTTGAAAGACGAGCATGGCATCGAGCCTGCTTCCGGTGGTGCTGTCGTGATGGCCGGTGGCGGTGGCGGCGGTGGCGAAGAAGCCGAAGAGCAGACCGAGTTCGATGTTGTCTTGACCGGGTTCGGCGACAAGAAACTGGATGTTGTGAAAGCTGTCCGCACGATCACTGGCGCCTCTTTGATGGAAGCCAAGAAGATTGTCGAAGGATGTCCAGCCAACCTGAAGGAAGGCGTTTCGAAGGAAGATGCCGAAAAGGTCAAAGCCGATGTAGAAGCCGCTGGTGGAAGCGTCGAACTGAAGTAACCGTACGTACTGATACATACAATTTTAC
>CAZOXC010000412.1:0-3960 GCA_964583205.1 uncultured Pirellulaceae bacterium
ATCAAACACCTTTCCAACTCTCTGGTCTGGTATTGGTTCCGGGTTCATGATGTTGATTTCGAATCCACACCAGCGATGCGACTGGAAGAAATCGCCGAGCAAGCTCGAAAAATCGCCACCGGTCAAAAAACCGGTGAAAGTTCTTTTCGACGAGTATGGCGGAAAGAAGAACCCATTGCCAATCCTCGCCAGAAAGTTCGAGTCCAAATGGACAATCAAACGGTCCAAACTGCGACCGTGATTGACGTCTTTGGGTTTCGCAAGCTTGGGCTACTCTATACCATCTCCAAAGCTTTGTTTAACTTGAACCTGGACGTTCGTTTTGCCCGAATTTCGACATACGGTCAGCGAGTGGTCGATGTTTTCTATGTGACCGATGATCGCGGTAACAAAATTCGCGACTCGAAAAGACTGGATGAGATCAAGGCCACGCTGTTGGCGACAACGCAACAATATTTGCAAGTCACCGATGACATACAACCTTAAACGAATAATCTACTTGTAAAATGCACCCCGAATTCAACACCGAATCCGATTCTCAACCGCGTCGCCAGAACAAGTGGACCGGACGCTTTGCGATGCTGGCAATCGCCACACTGGTTTTCGCGCCGATCTTGTCTTACGGATTCAAATCGGAGGTGCCACTCTGGAAACTCGCCCACCTGACCAAACTTTACAAGTCTGGTCAGAAACAAGATGCGCTGGAGAAGTTGAAACTTCATTCACAAAAACATCCCGGGCTATTCACGTTGCAGAAACGATTGGCCCAATGGCAACTCGATCTGGGTCAGCCTGCAGACGCATTTGAAACTTGCGAAAAACTGCTTGAACGGCGACCTGATGACTGGGATGCGCACTTGATGCGACAACAGTCGTTGATGAATCAGGGGAAATTCTCGGCAGCACTTGAGAATTTAAAAGAATTCAACGTCAAATTCGAATCGATGACTCCCCATTCAAAATTTTATGCGAATTACTTGAACGATTCCAGAACCAACGGTCTGGCCTATGTTCGCGCTCTGGCCAACAAGGAGCTCGGTCAAGCTCGAGCCGACGCGGAAGGGATCGTTGCGTCACTGCACGCCCAATGGAAAAAAGAATATGGGTATCGAGTTGATGCTAAAGCTCAAGCCAGCGTGGCGGCCGCAATTTGCTACATCGAAAATGGCGATGCAGCCGAGTTCGGTCAAGCCATGGAAATACTTGATTGGGCTATCAACGAGCTGGAGATCTCGCTGAAACAACTTGATCAAAAGCCTCCGGTGTTTTCGAAAACCGATCCACTGTTTTTGCTTGGACAAGATACCGAACAAATAGAATCAGGTATCCCCGGTTTGAGTCTGAATGAAACAGCGATTGTTGAATCGATGGCAACGCTCAAGTCACTGCGTGCTCGAGTTTGGCAGTTGCTGGACAACGAAGAAAAGAGCAGCGCTGATATCAGATCGGTGATCGTTCTGGGCTATGAACCCAACAAGATTCTGGATGAGTTACCCGATAGCTGGTTGGCAAGTCAAATCGCGGCTCAATTAGCGGCCTACCTGGACACCCACGGTTGTGTTCTGTTTCGGCAAGGCAATCTCGAATTGGCATCTTTCGATTTCGAAGCCTCGATTATCGGGATCAGAGCTTACATTCACAGCATCGAAAAATTTCAACTCTATCACTTTGACCCGATGGCGATGGATATTGAGCACCAATATGTTGACCAGCCAAAAGAGAGTTTAGCCACAATGTTGTACCATCGCTCCTGGATACATCATGCTCGGGGCGCTAATCAGCTAAAGCAAGCTGACCTGGATGAAATCCGCAAGCTGGGATTTACCATTGGTCCAGAGCTCAATTAGCTGCCAGTTTCAGATTCGTTTTGGTCTCAGATGATTTTAGCCGTTGCGCATTCCGCGTAAGCAAAACAGGCCAAAGGCCACGATCAGCAGCCCCAGAATCCCCATTTGTTCGGGTTCCATTTGGTTGCCGATTCGAGACAATTCGTACCAGACTTTGTTGAAATAACGGTCCATTGCTCTTCCGCCTCTAAAGTAAAGCTATCCATTAAAACCTAGGTCTTTTCTGGCAGAGGTCGGGCCAGATAAATCAGGCTATCTGTGATTTTGAATTGATTTAGCCGGTTGTACCGGACGTGTGGGATATAAGATTGGTAGACGAAGCTGCATACTTGCCATTCACAGCCACGGATATGATCGCTGGCTTGGTTCAAAATCACTGAATTTGAGTCCAAAAGCCCTTGAAAAGGCGTGAATCACCCGATAACTTGGCTAGTTCTTCATTGGTTCAAGCGGACTCTTGGGGTTATTTCAAAGTCCGCAGGAGCAAATGTCGATAACTCTCCGTTGTGAGCCGGAAGTATCAAATACAAACCGGTTTACACCAGAACATGACCTATTATTGGTTCAGCGATTTATAGATCCCGGCGATTTGAATCCCGGCGAAAAATCCTGGGCCAACCCTGATTCAGGGGCCGTAGCTCAATTGGTTAGAGTACCGGACTGTCGATCCGGTGGTTGCGGGTTCGAGTCCCGTCGGCCTCGCTTGTTCTTTTGCCTAAAGGCAATTGTTGGCGACAGTGTATTCCCGGCGAAAACATTGGTTTTCGACCGGGTTTTTTTGTACCTTGATTTGACCGAGTCGCTTTCTGGGATTTCTGAATTCTCCGCGTTTTCTAATTCGAGGCCATCGATCTTCACGAATGCTCTTTGGGGAATAGCCATCCCATACAATATACTGACTCAGGTATCATCCCAATAAATGGGATGTCGTTTAATTACTTGTTGTCCGCCGAGACCAAACCAAATGACACTCGATTCCGTGTGGTCCCGCCTTGGTGTTGTCCGCGATCTGGCATTCAACGCATCATCGTCTGCTTCGACTGGATGGACAGGTTCCGGCACGGGCACCGTAGACGTTGCGCAACCCTCCTCCGACATTTTGGTGTACACCGAATCTGGCACTTGGTCCCCCGGCGGTGGAAACCCGCTCAATTTCACCAACGTCTATCGCTGGACGCTCTTATCCGAAACCCTTCGGTTAGAGCATCTACGATTCGGCCCAGACAATCCCGTCTACCTTTTCGACCTCAGAATCGTTGACGACGAGCGGATGGAATCTGTCGCCGCTCATGTATGACAACAGGACTTGTATGCTGCACAGTTGTGCCTGACGCCTTCCGAATTGAACCTTAAATGGTCAATTGATGGCCCCAAGAAGCGGGAAACAATTGGCTACGTCTATCGGTAGCGCATCGGCGGACAACATGGTTTTTACGCAAGGCCGCGGCTTCGTCGTTGGAGCATCATTCGGTTTGCCCCACCTTCCGCTCCGTTGTCGCGTTCTGGCTTGCCACGCCGCGGACACCGCCTCTTTGGCAACGTGGTTTCTTTTTGGTAAACTGTTTGGTGTTGCGACGCTTGTTGGCTTCGGTGAGAAGCAGTGTCGTAAAAACCGTCCGTTAGCCGCTCGACCTACCCTTTTACGAGGGCCTTCTTCTTTTTGGTTTTTGCAACTTTCTTCGTCTTCCGCGTACCAACAATCGAACCTACCTGCGCACGTGTGGCGCCCATCGACAACAGGGAACGTATCAATAACTCCATCGACACTGAACGGTCTGCTGTTTCGAGTTTCGCTATCCTAGACTGACTCGACCCAATCAATTTCGCCAGTCGCTGCTGCGTAATTTTCTTCTCTTGTCGCATAGCTTTGACTTTCTTGGCCAACGCGACCTTCATATTGACGAGCATTTCTTCCGCATCACTCAATTCGAGGAACTCTGCGGTCGAGCCGACTTTCCAGCCAGCAGCTTCAAGCTTTTTCTTTTTGGATGCTTTCATTCTGTCACCTCGTCGTATCTTTTAAATCGTCGCTTGCACGTGTCGATGATCTTCTTTGGCGTCTTACCTGTCTTCTTCGCAAACACTTCGGCAATCACAATTGCATCGGAATCTG
>CAZOXC010000413.1:0-3957 GCA_964583205.1 uncultured Pirellulaceae bacterium
AAATCATGCACATTTCCAAAACATTTCGGCTTCTAATCGCAGGCTGCGCGACACGGGCTACTCCCCTATGCATGAGTGTCGCACAGGAACTGAAGCCCATTATCGAGGAGAATCAGCAGTCTGATAATCCACCGATAGTAGCCGCCGAAGAATTCGTGCAATCCCGATTGTACGAGGCCTCCAAAGTCGATGCTGATTCGGCGACCGAAGGATTCTCGTCAGTTACTGATACTGTCAGACACATTCCCGCAGCAACCCGGGATCTAACATTCAAACAGAACTCGCCACCCATCCTGCCAACCAGCCACTGGCAAGGCTTAACACAGAGCGAATTCGGCAACCTGCAACAAGGCGTCCCCATCGTTCAACCAAACTCGGCAATCGCTCCTTCAATGCAAACGCTGAACAATCAGGTGCCAGTCATTCCAGCCGGACAAGCAACAACGGGTCCGATCGCAACTTTTCAGGACAGTATCGCACCAGTGGCACCACCACTTGGATCCGGTTCACGAGCTCCTGGTTCAGGAACAAGAGAATCCATCCCGGCACCCGCTCCAGAATTTAACTCACCAGCGCCCGGCATTGGAACAACTGCTCCACCAACTGGCGACTACTATCAAAGCGCTCCTGTGACTCAATCAGCGCCTGCATCCGACTTCGGTGGAAATTACTTCGACCAGGGTGGCGGCTATGACGGCGGTTATGGAGACGGTCAGGGTCCTTATGGATTGGATGGACGAAGCATCAATTGCTGCGGGTTTATCTCCGACTCCTGTTCCTACACGATTGTCGAAGCACTTTATTGGCAGCGCGAAGATGGCGAAGTACCTGTTGGTAACTTTTTTCGCACCGACGATTTCGACTTCGAAATTGGTGGGCGATTCACATACGGACGACGCTATGACGAGATGCGTGGTTGGGAATTGAGCTACTTCGGTTTCGATGCCATGGTTGCGACCTCTCAACAGGCCGACCCGGGCGCAGGCTTGATTGGAAATCTGTTCGGCACAGCTGGTGGATTCGACGAAACCAACTTTACCGCTTTCCGTGGCGTCCAGTTCATGGATCAAGTTCAAAACACCAACCTGCACAGCTTTGAAGCCAACCAAACCTGGTTTGGCTGGGATGTTGCCAAGTTCTTCTGGGGTGTCCGTTATATCAGCTTCGACGACGAAGTTCGATTGAATACACAAGCTGGTCCGTCGCCAGTCCAATTCGGTAACTACTCCATGGACTTGGAAAACCGAATGGGCGGATTGCACATTGGTGGCGAGCTGTTTTACGACGTTGGTTACCGATTGTCATTCTCATTCCGAGCCAAGGGTGGCGTTTACCTGAATTACATTGATGGTGACACTCTGTTGTTCAACAACGGTGCAACTATCCTGGCCAATGGCGATGACGACTTCGATATCTCCTACAGCTACGAGGTGGGTGCCTTCGCTCACTACCAGATTATGCCTCGAATGCGAGTCATCGGCGGTGTGGAAGTTTTGGGTCTGGTCGATGTGGCGACTGTTGAAGACAACTTCAACCCCATCATTACACCAGGGACCGGACTTTCCTACTCAAACTCGGACGACGCAATTTTTGCCGGATTCAGTGTGGGTATCGAAATCTACCGCTAGGAAAAAGCGAACACAAATTAAACAAGCCGGCCCTGCGCCGGCTTTTTTTGTGCGCGTAAATCCAGTCGCCATTCGATTCACCGCGCTACCAGTGGTGCCTGCTTCCTCTGGTCCGCCAAAATCAAATGGGCCTCAGGTCACTTGACTTTGTTCAGACTTCAGTTTCACTATTACATTATGAAACAAACCGATATTGCGGTTGTTGGAGCCGGTGTTGTCGGCCTGGCCACTGCCTACCAAATCACCCAGGCCCACCCACAACTTTCGGTCACCGTGATCGATAAAGAACCGGAAGTCGCCCGCCATCAGACCGGACATAACTCCGGTGTACTGCATTCCGGCATCTACTACCGGCCGGGTTCTCTGAAGGCCACAAATTGCCGCGCCGGGAAACTGGCGATGGTGCAATTCTGCCAGGAACAAGAAATTGATTTTGAACTTTGTGGCAAAGTGATCGTGGCGGTCGATGAATCCGAAGTTCCCACGCTACAGAATATCCTTGAACGCGGTCAAGCCAATCAGGTAAGTTGCGAATTGATCGACTCGGATCGCCTGAAAGAACTGGAACCGCATGTCAACGGAGTCAAAGCGATTCATGTTCCGGAAGCCGGGATCGTAAACTACAAAAAGGTTTGCCAGAAACTTGCGGAACTTGTGCAGCAGAATCCCGCCAACCATCTCAGTCTCGGCAACCCGGTCAAAAAAATCACTCGACACAAAGACCGGGCAGTGGTTACGACTCTAAAGGAAGAGTGGGAGTCCCGCCTGATAATCAATTGCGGCGGTTTACATTGTGACCGCATTTCAAAGCTGGGAAAATTGCCGCCGAACACCAAGATCGTGCCATTTCGGGGCGAATATTTTGAGTTGCGGGATGACCGTCGTCACCTTTGCCGCAACTTGATTTATCCGGTGCCCGATCCCAAGTTTCCTTTTTTGGGTGTGCACTTTACTCGCATGATTGATGGCTCGGTAGAATGCGGACCCAATGCCGTGTTGGCATTCGCGCGTGAAGGCTATCGCAAACAGGATATCAACTTGCGTGACCTGGCCGAGAGCCTGACCTATCCGGGCTTTATCAGACTCGCTCTGAAACATTTCAAAATGGGCATGGGCGAATTGCATCGCTCTTTCAGTAAACAGGCTTTTGTGAAAGCGCTGCAGAGACTATTGCCGGAAATCCAAGCGGATGACTTGAAGGCAGCTCCGGCTGGAGTTCGCGCCCAGGCCGTGCAATCGAATGGCAGTCTGGTCGATGACTTCCTGATCGAAGAAGACGAAACCATGATCAGTGTCCTCAACGCCCCTTCACCAGCCGCAACCGCTTCGTTAAACATTGGCAAGGTCATTACTGACCGAATCAGTCACCGATTTTCCTGAACACACTGAGATTCCATGAACCAGGTTCCAACCGTCACTTTCTCTCACAAGTATTTGGCCGATTTTTCGACCAAGGTGTTTCAACATTTTGGGGTTCCCGATGATGACGCTCGATTGGCGGCAGAAGTCCTCTCACGAAGCGACTTGCGAGGAATCGAATCGCATGGTGTGGCCAGACTGCACACCTATTTCGATATGTTGACCCTGGAACGGATCAACCCAAAACCCAATGTGAAAATCGTCCGCGAGTCACCCAGTACCGCCACCGTCGATGGTGACAACGGACTGGGGCTGGTTGTCGGACCCAAGGCCAACAAAATCGCGATGGAGAAAGCCGAGTCCGCGGGGACCGGTTGGGTCAGCGTTTGCAACACCAATCACTACGGCATCGCTGGCTATTACGTCCTGGAAGCGTTGGAAAAAGACCTGATCGGCTGGGCTATGACCAACACGACCAAACTGGTCGCGCCTCTGTGGGGCGGAGAACGCATGCTCGGGACAAACCCGATTGCCATCGCTTTCCCCGGCAAGAATGAACCGCCGATCGTGATCGACATGGCCACCAGTGCTTGTGCTTTTGGTAAAGTCGAAATGGCTCGACGCAAACAAGAATCTGTTCCCGAAGGCTGGATCATTGATGGCGATGGTAGCAATTCGGTTCAACCTGAAAATATGATCGAAGGTGGTGCGTTGCTGCCGCTGGGAAGCTTTCGGGAAATGGGAGGGCACAAGGGTTTTTGTCTGGCGACAATGGTCGACATCCTGTGTAGCGTTCTCAGTGGAGCCAACTGGGGACCCTGGGCGCCGCCCTTCGCCTTGCGCCAGGAAATTCCCTCGCGGAGTGTTGGCAAAGGCATCGGCCACTTTTTCGGCGCGATGCGGATCGATGCGTTCGTCGATGTGGATGAATTCAAGTCCCAGATCGATGACTGGATCCAGACGTTTCGCT
>CAZOXC010000414.1:0-3944 GCA_964583205.1 uncultured Pirellulaceae bacterium
ACCTACGAAATTTAGTCAGTCAAGTTGCAGCGTTCCATGGCCAAACAGAATTCCAACAAGTCGATCGGTGGCGTCGTTCATACTTATCAGAAGTACGATCCGGGCAAATTCCCCAGTCCCACGCAACCGCCGCCAGACTTTGTCTCTCCTTTGTTCGAACAAATGATGAGACAGGGTTCGTTTCGTCGTTTGACCAAGGAAGAAATGGAAAACGCTGTGCGGCTTGATCCCTCGCAGTTCCGTCAACTGGGTCCAAGCATCGATTTTGTGCGTGCGATTCTTAATGAACGAAAACGCAGGATACTTGAAACCTACGAAACCGATACGGTTCAAGAACTGGCACACAAAGCGTTTCACGAACCCGCTAGCCAGGTAACGCCGCCGCCAAAACATCTGTTGGTCTTTCGCGAAGCCGTTCGCCAGGAACAACTCTATGATTTTGAAAAGTTGTGGTACGCGGTTTCCAACGACAGCGATCCGTTTGCGCGAAAACTGGTTACCCTGATGGATCACTTGGGCAACAAATATCAAATCGACGAATTGGCGGCCAAGTACAAGTTCATCGGCCAGCAACCGATGACCATCGAAGAAGCACTGGAAATCAAGGAGTTGCTGGACAAAATCGAAGAGCTGATGGAGCAACTTGATCAAGCTGAAGAAAGCGCTCAAATTGGCGTCATCGACATGGAGTCGCTGCAGGAATTTCTGACTGCTTCGGAACTTCAACCGCTGGATGAAATGCAGCGGATGATCGAAGACTACGTGCGTGAAGCAGCCGAGCGGCAAGGGTTTCAATACGATGGCAAAGAATTTCAATTGACGCCGCAGGCTTTTCGAACGTTTCAGGGCAAATTGCTCGCTCGCATTTTTTCTGACCTGACAGCGTCTCGCAGTGGCCGGCACACCGGTGAAGTGGTGGGCGAAGGATCGGTAGAACTGCAATCCACTAAGCCCTATGAGTTTGGCGATTCCATTACCCACATGGATATCCCGCAAACTTTTATCAACAGCATGATCCGCAATGGAGCCGGATTCCCGATCGAGCTGAAGTCCGAAGATATCGAAATCCATCGCACCCGGAACTCGCCCAAATGCGCCACGATGATCATCATGGACATGAGTGGCTCGATGCGCTACGACGGCCAATACGTCAACGCAAAGCGTATGGCTCTGGCACTGGATGGTTTAATTCGAAGTGAATACCCGGGCGACCATCTCGGCTTTATTGAGATGTATACCTTTGCCAAACTCAGAGGGCCCAACGAAGTGGTGGACTTGATGCCCAAGCCGGTCACGCTGTTTGATCCACTCGTAAACTTGTCAGTTGACATGAGCCGTGAAGAGATTAGCGAGCACATGGTTCACCCGCACTTCACCAACATACAACACAGCCTGCAGTTGGCTCGTCAGGTGCTGAGCGCCCAAAACACGGTGAATCGGCAAATCGTTTTGATCACCGACGGCCTGCCAACCGCTCACTTCGAAGGCAACATTCTCAAGCTCATGTATCCTCCACACCCGGATACGGAGTCCGCAACTTTGCGCGAGGCCATGCTTTGTCAGCGGGAGAACATCACCATCAATCTGTTCTTGATTCCCAGTTGGTCACAAACTGAAGAAGACATCCGTTTCGCCTATCGCATGGCTGAAACAACTTCCGGGCGAGTCTTTTTTACTTCCGGCCATGATCTTGATCGCTTCGTCGTCTGGGATTACTTGCAAAAGAAACGCGAAGTCATCGGCTAGTGGCAGGCTTTAGGTAGCCTGTTTAGCAATCTGTACGCAGCTAAGTGAAAACAGAGATTTTTTACGAACATGCTCCAGTTTGCACAAAGTGCCTTTACTTCCACCGGGGCAACAATCATCTCCTTGTTCTTGACGCCCAGCCTGAAGCAATATTTGTCTTAATGGTTCTTCAGGCAAACATGCACTTTCCGGAGCAGCTGATCGTATTAGAATCGACCATCAATTTCGAATTCGAAATACTCAGCCAACATCTGGAACAATTCTGGGAAATCAAGGTTCTAAGTCTTGAATTGCAAGTGCGACGAGGCGGTTGAATGCGGAATAGACTAGGTCAACGCAAGATGAATTCGCAGATCACTTTCTTACCCAATGTATGATATGCAATAATATCATCTTAAAATGGGGATGTCCTAAATCGGTGATGCAAGTCGCTACTTTCCTCCGAGCTTGCAACTAAACGCGATCACTCCAAGGGTCAGGTAACCGAACAATGGAAGATCACGAAGTCGTACAATATTTAGCCAACGTCCTTGTTGTCGCTCGAGCCGATGGATCATTCGGTGCACGGGAAGACGCAGCAATGGAATCTATTCGGCTGGCCATTAAAGCAAAGAAGTCAGATCTGAATAAGGCAGGTCGATTGGCTGAATCTGATGATTTTACCTTGGCTCCAGCTGGCCGATATTCAGAACGAATCCGCAATATCGAGGACATGATCTTTGTCGCTTTGCTCGACGGCGAGCTTGCAGCAAAAGAAAAGCAAGTCATCACCACGTTTGCCAAACAGGCCGGTTGCAATCAAGAGCAGATCAATCAGATCCTCAAAGAGACCAAGCAGAGGGTTCGTAACGACCAAAGTGAAATCCCCTGCCCAGCATGCCAGACCCAAGTCCTTTCCACCGCAAAATTCTGTGCGTCTTGCGGAGTAGCTTTAGGCCAAGCCATTCAGGCATCGGCGGTTCAGGTTGAATTCAAATATCCAGCCAAAGGGATTTCAATTGAGTTCGCCGAGTCATCGTCTGCTTCATTTGGTGAAACTCTCAAAACGGCCAAGAGTGCGCCCGATTTCCAAAAATGCCAACGCGAACGAAAGACTTGGTTTTTGGCGACTTGGGATCAGAGCCAAGTAACCGAAGCGGCTGTGTTAGCAGGACATTTGAAAGGGATTCGAAATCGGAAAGCCCTCGTTGACGGTGAATCGAAAGGCTGGGACGAAGTGTTTGGATTCCTGTGGTGCTACAAACAACGCCAAGAGGCTTACCGGCCGGAGCTCTATTGTTTCGGGATGGACGAGAAACGCCTGAACCTCTGCGGTTGTAAGCAAGCGAATATGGAGTGGTCTGATTGGGCGGACTGGTTTTCCTATGGTCACTTTCGTAAGAAGGACGTTTTTGTTTTTGACAAAGCCAGAATCTGGCACGAGCTTCAGACCAACTTACATAAGGTCAAATTCTGTCCCAGCTTGCGACCAAAGCTTGTCGAGCAGGTCATCGCGCTGCTGCCTACTGAAGTCTCAGTTTCGTCACGCAGTGGTTGGAAGTACAAGGAGTCGTACGAACAAACCCCCACCTCGATCAAAGTAGTCTTGAAAGAAAAGGAAGACGGCTTCACGTATACCAACGAATTCCATTCAGACGGCGTCAAGCCTGTTGGGCATGCGGTTGCCAAACAGATTCTGACCAAGGCGTTTAAAGCTTGTGGGATTGTGGATGTTAAAGTGAACGAACTGACTGGGTAATGAATTTAGTTTAGTAAAAACGAATTTGGCGTTTGAAGTGCTTGTTAAAGTTTCAAATTCATTTTTAGTCCTCTTCAAAAAGTTCCTTAATGTCCTTGAACCAGTTTCGTAGGTCTCCGTCCGGATCAATTTCCGCAAGGCGATCTACTGTCATATGTTTAGCAGCAGACGCGTTGAGGAATCGCTTGGCTCTGCTCTCTTTTTTGCTCCGTTTATCAACCGCGAGATCGTCCCAAGGAACAGTGCTATTCGAAGCTGCATGAACAAGTTTTGCTACTTCCACAGGAACATCGTCAAAGTCCGCAAAGTTTTGGTTTATTAGAATTTCAATTTTGTTGTCCCGGTAGGCGGCTTGAATGCACTCCCAATGAATATAGTTTTCCATTTCTCTCTTGAGTGTGCTGCGTGCTCGGCAACGATCACGTGCATTTACATCGTCAGCTTGCGTTTGATATTTGGG
>CAZOXC010000415.1:0-3940 GCA_964583205.1 uncultured Pirellulaceae bacterium
GATTCAAATTCATCCGTTTTGGTCACTACAGTGCAAAACGGGCTGTCGACTTTGGTATTAGTGGTCATGTACTTTTCGCTGAACAGAATTTATCTGGTGGGCAATGAACTGGTTGATCGACTTGCATCGTTGAGTAACCGATGGTTTGACGTGTTGCCATTGTGTTTTCAAAAAGCGAGTCAACGGTTGTTCCAGTTTGTAGGTGAACAATGCCGCGACGACTGTCATCAGTGCCGTAACGGCAACCATGCAAACCAATGGGTGGATCCCGGCGTGATTCATGTAATAAATCAGGACGCAACCAAGGTTGTTGTGCATCAAGTAAAGTGCATATGAGATTGTGCTGATGAATACGAATGGCTTCAGTCGCAGCACGGGCAGTTTCCCGTAGGCGCTGGCCGTCAGCAGGCCGATGAACCCGATCGTTACGACCGGGTTATGTCCATGGTCATCAATGACATGAAACACGATTGCGCTGAATACAACGCCGCCGATGTTGGCCCAGCGACCGCTCCGCCCCGAATAGATCTCGTGCAGCAACATGCCGATTGCGAATAAAGGCAAGTAGTCCAGAATCAACAGGCCGCGAAAGAATGTCAGGAACGAAAGACCGTAGGCGTCCGGGTTGATGCTCGCCATATAATCCATGCACAGACAGCCGACCAACGAGAACGTCACCAACACCGCGATCGTGCGGAGCGGTTTGTCGAGTGCACCTGTCAAAAACAGGACCAGAATGATCCCGTAAAACAGCATTTCCACCTGGATGGTCCAGGTCACCGGTTCCATGGACCCCTCGCCAAACAATCCCGGAATGGCAGTAAAGTTGGCGAAGACTTGTTGCGTTGACAGCGTGCCCAGGTGAATTGGTGCGACGCTGAACAGCAGCACATTCAACATCACCACCATCCAGAACGCCGGATAAATACGAACCAGTCGGTTCACCACAAAATCGCTGGCGTCCCGCTTTTTGAGAATGGTCATGGCGTTGACAAAGCCGCTCAACATAAAGAACAACTGGACGCCATATTTTCCGTATGGAAGCTCGAATCCCAATGAGCCGACGTAACCGTATTTGACCTGGTACACATGAGTGAAATGGAACAACAACAAGTTGATTGCTGCCAAAGCACGCAGTGCATCAAGCTCAATGATTCGTCGAGATTTGATTGGCGGATTGAGAGTTTGGGTCATCTTGAAAACTCGGGGGTTTAGAGAATCTACCGAACAGTTAAGGCAAATCGGGTTCCCTCTGATGTCCAAACCGAGTTGTCAGCCAATTTTCCCACAGCGGCTGTGCTTGACCGATAAAAACCGAATATCACGAACCCAAATGAAGCTCTGGCTGGCGAGTTCGATGTTGCGAAAACACATCATCTTGTGGCGATAAGAATCCAGGTGTTTGGATTGAAAACCAACCAAGTGATAGCAATTCAATGAATTGAATTTGTTTTTTTGAATTGATTAAAGTGTTGCCTGAAAACTCTATTGACCGACTTGAGTCGATTCAATAATCTTCCGCCCGTTGTTACTCAATGACCTTGAAGTTGTTTAACAACCGATCAGCCAGACACTTGAAGAGTTTCTCAACAAGTGGCAATCGAAGGCGGCAAATGGATTTGACCGCAAAGGTTGCAGGGAGATCGAGTTCCGATCAGTAGCACGGATGCGAGCTGGTCGAGCCAAACCAATCGCTCTCGGATGTCTGCGGTGTCCTTAGCCCCCCTGGGACCCAACGAACCGAGGGCTTTTTTTATGCGCGGAGCGTTCGCTTAAGGCAAAGCTTCAGCCGGTCGGAGCACTTTAAGCACTGGCAAACGTCTGCCGTTTTTCACCGATCAATTTCAATAGCGCGTGCTGTGGAGCAGCGAACTTGGCGATGCCCTCGCGCATCAGCGTTTCATGCAAGTGATCGAAATTGACACTGCCATAGATTTCGCCAAGCACTTTCTCGTTAGGCAGCTTGTCGACCTGTCTGGCAAATACAACTCCACTGGCAGCCACGGCGTCATTGGTTGCTGGCGGATTCGTCTGAATGTCGCTACCCGCAAGTGCCTGCACATATTTCCAAGCCGGATCTTCGGGTTTCTTGGTGCCAGTGCTGGCAAACACGATTTCCTGTTCCAAGGGACAACCCTTGTCCGCCCAGAATTCCTGATTGCCGGCCCAGATTCGTTGCGCGTTAACAATGCCAACCTGACCTTGCGACTGAGCGGTTAGCTCGCCGCAGTGTTTTTCAGTGTAAACATCTATTCGAGAAACAAAGATACTGTACACACTCTTGAACGAACCCAATTGGCCTCGCTTTTGAGCGCCGCGCCAGATCGCATCCCGGGCAGCCCGGTACTGCGGTTCAGTGAACACCAGCGTCACGTTGAGTGGTATGCCTTCAGCCGCCAGTTGTTCCAGGGAGTCCAGTCCCGCGGGAGTGGCAGGAACTTTGATCATCCGGTTGTCATGATCACGAGACCATTCGATTCCAGTTTCGATATACGTTTTGACTCGCTGATCATGTGGAGTGTTGAGTTCCGGATCTTCCAGCAAAGGATCCAGTTCAAAGCTGACGTAACCATCGTTTCCGTTGGTCGAGTTCCAGACGTCGACGAATTGTGATTGTGCGTTTTTCACCAATTGGTCGGTCATCGCCCAGGCAACCTGACTGTCGCAACTGGAACTCTCGATCAATTGAGCAAGCTGATCGTCGAAACGCCCGGTCTTGATCAAATCGGCGATAATGATCGGATTGGAAGTCGCGCCTGTTGCGCCTTGTTGCTTGTTGGAGACTACCAGATCAGGATCGATCGAATCCAACCACAGTTTTGTTCCACAATCGATGAGAGATTTGATCGAGTTGCTCATTTCCCGGTTTCCCCTGTTTCTCTGATGTTGTCAGCGAATTTTGTTCAGCCGTGATTCTTTCAGGTCGCTATTGAGCCGACAAGTACGTGTAATTTTTTGACATGGATTCAAAGAATTCAATGGCATGTTTTTGCATCTCTGAATCGCAATTGCAATTCTGGCAGGCCAACAAAAACTGTTCGCGTAGCTGCGGGAAGTCATGGTTGACATGTTCAATCACTTCCTGCAAATCCGAGCCAGCCAGATTGCGAGTCTCCAGTTGATCAGCATTTTCGGCATCCACAATCAAGGTGTTGAATTTCCCCAGCATGTTGTGGTCATCGCTCAAGGCTTCCTGGTAAGCACCAATTAGAAACACGCCCAGCCAATAATTCTGGCCTTCTTCAAATTCATGCAGCGGCAAAGATTTCTGCTGTTCCTGTTCCGCTCCCAGAAAACTGTCAATCTGACCATCGGAATCGCAGGTAATGTCTCCAATCACGCCGCGACGCGAGGGACGTTCGTTCAGGCGGTGGACTGGCACAATCGGGAACAGTTGGTCCAGCGCCCAGAAATCGGGCAGCGACTGGAACACCGAAAAGTTGGCGAAGTAGGTGTCCGCCAGATGATCGCGAAGCTGCTGTAAATCACCGGGCACAAAATCCAGCACATTGAGCACGCTGCGAATCCTGTAGCACAGTCGCCAGTAAAGTCGCTCGGCAATCGAGCGTTGCACAAGGGTCAGATGTCCATTTACAAACAATTGCAAAACGGAATCCATTGCCTGTTGCGAGTCATGATAGGCCTCGGAAAGAATTCTGTGGCTAATGCTGTCACGTTCGCCCGCAAGTTTTTCCCCAGCGAGTTGCTTGTCAACTTCGCCCAATGCGATTTGCAGTTCGCGAATCGGTTGCAAATCCGGATCCGTCGAATCCAATTCTGCCTGTTCGTCCTTTTCCAGTTTTTCGCGAGGCCGTTCCGAGGTCCCGAACACAGGCACGATCAACACAGAATGATGAGCAACCGCCGCTCGCCCGCTCTCCGAGTAAATCTCCGGATGCGGAATTCCCGCCTGGTCACAAACCATCTGAATGTAGTACAC
>CAZOXC010000416.1:0-3937 GCA_964583205.1 uncultured Pirellulaceae bacterium
TTCCAGCCCCTTTGCCCCAGACCTGCCAACGGATGCCAAAGCTATTGGCGAAAGCTGGAAGGCGAATGTTGAAACGATAACCAGGGCTTTTGAGTCGATGGACCCGGAACGGTTTATCCATGTTCGTTACGAAGACTTGGTTAAGCATTCAGAATCGACGCTGGAAACTCTGTGCAGTTTTGTTGGTGAAGAATTCAGCCCGCAAATGCTGGAGTTTTACAAATACAACAACGACAAAAAACTCGAACCGTCAAAGACACTGGGCTGGAAGAAAAAGACACTGCAACCCATCGATCAACAAGGATCCGGTCAGTACCGGCAATTGCTTTCAGCCAGTGATGAAAGTGTTTTGCGGAATTTGACTTCAGCGTTGTTGGAAGAGTTTGGTTACCTTGGCTAGTTCAAATGAGAATCCGGTTCGCGAGTATCACGTTGGCAAACCCAACGTCGGTGACCGTGAATTGTTCGACCGGATGGTCGCTGAAATGTTCGAACGGCAGTGGTTTACCAATAACGGTCCGCTGGTCAGGCAGTTTGAATCTGAAATTTGTAAAATGCTTGGTGTCAAGCATTGCATTGCTGTCTGCAATGCAACCATCGGGCTGCAGTTGGCCTGCCGCGCATTGAACTTAAAGGGTGAAGTTCTTGTCCCCGCGTATACATTCGTTGCCAGTGCGCATTCGATGTATTGGGAAGGCGTTCGACCGGTATTTGTCGATGTTGACGCAACCAGCCATTGTATAGATGTTGATAAAATCGAAGAGTCGATAACCGATCAAACCAGCGCAATTGTACCCGTGCATTTGTGGGGTAATGCTTGTCAAGTCGAACGAATTGATCAGATCGCTCGAAACAACAACCTCAAGGTTATTTACGATGCCGCACACGCTTTTGCCTGCCAGCATGCGGGAAGGATGATTGGGAATTTTGGGGACTGTGAAGTGTTCAGTTTTCATGCCACCAAGTTTGTTCAGTCATTTGAAGGGGGTGCGATCACGACCAATGATGATTCATTGGCAGCTCAGTTGAAACAACTTCGCAACTTTGGATTCAGTGGACCAGACAATGTCGCAAGCCTGGGCACAAACGCCAAAATGTCAGAAGTTTGCGCGGCAATGGGAATCACAAATCTTGCCAGTGTAGACCGATTCATCGAGGTGAACCGTAATAATCAACAGCAGTATGATCAGCTGTTACGGGAGATTCCCGGGATTAGCTTGATGCAATTCGATCATTTGGAGAGTTGCAACTGGCAATACGTTGTTGTTGAGGTCGATGAGTCTAAATTCGGGATGTCACGTGACCAGCTTCTTGAGCACCTGCATGGTTCTAACGTTCTGGCTCGACGATATTTTTTTCCAGGTTGTTCAAATATGGAGCCTTATCGGTCGCTTGACCCAATTGGCAAAAATTTGCCCGTAACCAGCAAACTATGTAACAGCGTGATTTGTTTACCAAACGGAACTTCTCTGTGTTCCGACGACATTAAATTTATCACTGATTTGATTTCATCCCTGGTCTGACTGGCTAAAGTACCTGCAATGAGCCAAAGACGATTCGCTCCGAAATTAATACGCCCAGTGGAGGCAAGTTATTAACGATTCAACTCAAAACGATACCGGATTCATAGAGTGCTTGCGAAGCAAATTGACTTCGGAAATTTCGAATAACCACAGCGACAACTTCGACCACTATCGCTTCAACCGCAAGAGCACTCGCTTTCGCCATTTGGCGCGTCGAGCGGTCAGTAACGGAGAATACTACAATTTGCCGATCGTCAGGCAGGTAATGAATGCACCGCCGTTCTACCGGTTCCTTTCAAGTTATTCGATGTTTAATCGTTTTACTTATCGACCGGTATTTAAGTACCTGGACAAGTTGGAGTATCTGTGGGATTCGCTTGAGGATCAACAATCAAAAGAGTTAATGGTTGATGTGATTGCCTTTCGAATTTTGGGACACAGGAAAGTTAAACTTCCCTTGAACACCAGCGAATTTTGGGAAGGCATGAAGTCCGTTGAGAATTGTAAGGATCCGGGGAAAACAGTTGAGCGGGTTGCAAGTGAAATTCCATTGACGCAATTTGATATTTCCAGATTGGGAGTGGATGTCAAATTGTATTCCAGCGTCGAGCCAGTGTTTACAACTTTTATCGAAAGGCATTACGACCATATTGGCAAGGTCGAATCCGAACAGGGCGACGTCGTGCTGGACCTTGGCGGGTGTTATGGCGATACAGCACTGTTTTTTGCCGACCGGGTCGGTGAATCCGGTCGTGTACATACCTTTGAGTTCATTCCCAGCAACTTGAAAGTCTTGCAAAAGAATCTTGAATTGAATCCTGGATTGACACCGTCAATCAATGTGGTGGAGTCACCTATTTGGAATCAAGCTGATCAAACGGTGTACTATTGCGACCGAGGCCCCGCTAGTCGTGTAAGTTTGAAAGAGTTTGCGAAGGCCAATGGAACCTCAAAGACGGTTTCGATTGATGAATATGCTCGCCGGCAGAATCTCGAAAGGCTGGACTTTATCAAAATGGATATTGAAGGTGCCGAGCTGAACGCATTAAAGGGCGGTGTTGAATCTATCAAGAAGTTTAAACCCAAACTGGCAATTTCGATTTATCACAGCATGGATGATTTCGTCGACATTCAAAAATACATCGAAGGGTTGGGGCTGAACTATCGCTTTTATTTTGGGCACGCAACGATCCATCGTGAAGAGTCAGTGTTGTTTGCGAAGAGCGAATAGTGAGTGTTAATACAACCGAATCAATTGAGGTGCCATTGGTGTCCGTCTGTGTGCAGACGTATTGTCATGGCCCTTATATCGCAGATTGTTTAGATGGGATCCTGGCACAAAAAACGGATTTTCAAATCGAGGTGATTGTAGGCGAAGACGATTCCACAGATGATACGCGTCAAATTTGTCAGGATTATGCGGCAAGAAATCCAGAGATCAGGCTCTTTTTGCGAGATCGAAAAGATGTCATCCACATTAATGGTTCACCAACCGGTCGGTATAACTACGTTGAAAACTTAAAGGCAGCGCGTGGGAAATACGTTGCATTTTGTGAAGGGGATGACTACTGGACGGATCCATTGAAGCTGCAAAAGCAAGTTGATTTTCTGGAAGAAAATAAAGAATACGTGATTTCGTGTCACGATGTGAATGAAGTCGATGAGTCAGGTGACTTCGTCAGTTACCAGCGCAAACCATTCCGGAAAGCAACTGGCGACTTTGTCGACCTGCTGAATCACCACTTTATTCCGACGGCGAGTATGGTGTTTCGGAACCATCTGGTTTCGCTACCAGGCTGGTTTAAACAGGCAATTAGTGCCGACGTCCCCTTCTGTTTATTGTTGGCATCAAAAGGCGATATCGCTTATGGCACCGAAAAGATGGCCACTTATCGCCACCACGGAGGAGGCGCATCCAAGAATCTTACTCGGAAACAGCACTGGCTCAGGCACCGAATATTTATCTACGAATCAGTAAACCAGGAATTGTCATTCAAGTACAACAAGCAGATTCGGTCCAGGATCCGACGGTTGGGGTTCCGCCAGATCGGCAGCAATCTTAAAAGGTTGGTCAAGTTTCGAAATCCACAGTTCCTTAAATTGCTGTGGCAAGATTTTGTCATCTGGATTGGCTACTTGATAAAACCTGGAATTCGGAGAAACAGTTGAGCGGCAAACTTTTGTATTCGAGTTTCCTTGAAAGCTACTTTGACCAGCAATGAAGAATTCCAAGCCAAAATTGTTTTTTTGCATTGGAGCTCAGAAGGCCGGCACTACCTGGCTCTATCATCGGCTCAAGGAACATCCGAATGTCCATCTGCCGATCATGAAGGAGCTTCACTATTTTGACGAGATCGATCAGGCGATTCCAACTTTTCCATTGATCAGGCCGTTTTTTCTGAATGGATTAAACA
>CAZOXC010000417.1:0-3924 GCA_964583205.1 uncultured Pirellulaceae bacterium
TTACAAAACTGTGGATGTCTTGCAAATTCGTAACAAATCGGGCTGATTATTCGAGTTTGCTTTGTTCTTAGAAAGTTGACTAGAATGGTATCAGCCGCGTTTCCGATTGATATTGCATGATCAATTTGTGACAGCGAGCAGAATTTGGTTCAAAAAACGACTGGCCATAGAGCCAGCAAGTGCCGTAAAATTGTCTCGTTATAAATACTTGAGTGGGTAGTGGACTCCATGAGCAAAATAAATCGACGTCAAATTGTACTCGGATCTTGTGCAGCAGCCGGCGCGATCGGGCTTGCCGGCAATCGGTTATTGGCCAATGAGAACGAAACTGACAATCCGAAATTTGTCGAGATGACAAAAGAGTCGCGGGCCTCGATTGAAAAAGGGACCAAGTGGCTGTTCAAGGCAATCAATTCAGACGGCGGTGCCGGACTGGACGTCGGTACGGAATCCGATGTCGCCTGTACTTCTGTGGTTGGCATGGCGTTGCTGTCACAAGGTTTTACACCGCTGGAAGGTCAGCATCGAAGCAAACAAAAAGCCATCAATCGCTTCCTGCTATCCCGAGTTGAAAACATGGGAGCGACGGGAATGCTGCAGCAGCAACGTTCGCAGATTGAAGGCGACCTGGGACCCTACGCCACACACTTTTTCTGCACCATATTCCTGAGCCAGGCGATGGGCGAGTCGCAGGATCTGGAACGAGCTCGCGCTGCCATCGATCGCTTGGAAGATTACATCTCGTCGAACCAGCTCCGAGACGGATCCTGGGGAAGCGATGCCTGGGCTCCTTTACTGGCCACAGCTTGCGGCTGGTTGAGTTTGCGAGCCGCCAACTTTGCCGGCGCCAAAGTCTCTGGCTCCAGTGACAATGCCGGTGAATACCTTGTGCGAAACATGCCAACCCTGGGACGCAGTTGGGGATCGGGGACCTGGTACCACCGTCTCTATGGTACTGCTGCTGGTGTGCGAGTCCTCTATTCACTGGGGCGCGATAAAGAATCCAAAGCCCAGCGAGCACTTCAGGATATTCTGGCATTGATTGAAAAAGGAAATCGTACCTTCGGCGGTGCCGGCGGCGAAGAATACCTCACCTTCCACTTGATGACCGAAATGCTGATGCAGCAAGGCGGTCGAGATTGGGAACGCTGGTATCCAACCGTGCGGGACAAGCTGATCAATGTTCAAAACAAAGATGGAAGCTGGACCGGGCATCACTGCATCACCAGCCGAACATTCAGCACGGCCTGTGCCCTGCTGGTCCTCTCGGCTCCCAACCGATATCTGCCAATTTCGCAGATTTAGTCCACAATTCAGGTCAATCTCATATTCAACTACATTGGGATTAGCCGTTGCCGAGCCTTAAACTGGCTGGTAGGCTGATCCCTCTCTTTTTGAGCCAATTTTTATATCGTAGCGGAAGAAAACCATGGCCAAGCCTAGTCGCAAAGTCAAAAAAGCCAACCACGGAAAACGCCCGGCCAACGCAAAGTCCCGCAAAGCCAAGCGTAAGAAAATCAAGACTCCGTAGTCCGATCCTGGAATGGAGGTCTTCCTGAATGGGTCGCCGCGCGCTTCCAAAAGTCGATCAAACGATCGACGTATCGGCTCATCACGTTTTTCTGGATGACCTGCCCTGCCCTCTGGATGTTGAGGCATTCTTCGCGCGCTCTGCGCCACTGGAAATTGAGCTGGGCTCCGGCAAGGGCCTGTTTATGCTCAATGCGTCTCGTAACAATCCTGACCGCGATTACCTGGGCGTCGAAACCGCCAAAAAGTACGCGCAATACGCCGCCTATCGCTTTGCCAAGGCCGACTTAACGAACGCTCGAATGGTGAGCGGCGACGGGATTCGCTTGATGGACGAATTTATTCCAGATGAAGTGGCTGCAGCCGTCCATGTTTACTTTCCCGACCCCTGGTGGAAAGAACGCCATCGACGAAGACGCATCATGCAACCAGACGTCGTCAAAAATATTGAACGAGTTCTGATTTCCGGAGGCGAATTTCAATTCTGGACGGACGTTGAAGAGTACTTTGAAACCGCCATGGAATTAATGGCCGCAGAAACGAAACTGCAGGGTCCTTTCGAAGTTCCAGAAACCGCCGCCAGCGACGATATGGACTACCGGACACATTTTGAGCGGCGCATGCGATTAAACGATCACCCCGTTTTCCGCTCAAGATTCGTCAAAGCCTGATCCGGTCTGACACTGAAATATCAGTTGGGAACAGACGCTTCATCAAAAGTTCGCACCGCACCGTTGTTGGACTTGCCTCGATTTTGCAACGCAATTTGATACATCTTGGTACCGGCATCAGTTGGATACTGGCCGTTAATACAAGCCTGGCACAGCGAAGCTTCCGGCAACTCCACGGCCTTGGCAATCGATTGCACATCCAGATAACGCAGCGAATCGCATTTCAGCTTTTCGGCCATTTTGAGTTGCGCTTCATCTGTCAGCTTCCCGTCCGGAATAAACAAAGGCGCGAACAACTCGTCGATCGTCGACATATCGATACCATAGAAACAGGGCGCTACAATCGGCGGACAAGCCACCCGAACGTGAATTTCTGAAGCGCCACCCTCGTCGTACAAACGATCAATCAGAACCCGCAAAGTCGTTGAACGGACGATTGAATCTTCAACCAGAATCACCTTCTTTCCCTTCAAGACTTCGGGCAAGGGTGTGTACTTCAGCTTGACCTGCTCCTCGCGATTTTTCGAATCACTTACGATAAAAGTACGACCCGAATTTCGATTCCGAATCAGGCCCTCGCGACAAGGCAAACGCAAGTGATACGCCATCCCGTCAGCGGCTGCCTTACTGGAATCCGGAACCGGAACCACGATTGTATCTTCGTCAATCTGCACCAACGGTTTGGCTTGCTCAAGCTCGCCCAACTGCGTACCCAGGTTTGTGCGAGTCAGGTAGACGCTGCGATCATCCAGGCGACTGGCCACATTCGCGAAATAAATCCACTCGAAAAAACAATGAGCGTGTCGAGGCGAGTCTGCAAAGCGTTCTTCGCGAATTTTTCCGTCAACAATCGTAATCGCATAACCGGGCGCCAACGATCGAATATCTTTTTGCTCAAAACCCAGATTGCGGATCGCCACGCTTTCGCTGGCCGCCACAAACAAAGGTCCACTTTGAGCAACACAAAGCGGCTTGATTCCCATCGGATCCCGGGCAATCAACATATCCCCGCAAGCATTGATGTAGGCCAGACTGTAGGCTCCGTCCAGACGACTGGAAACCTTCGACATCATGTCCATCAGTGCGAAGTGCCCACTGTCGTTGATATTCCGACTGAACTCGTGCAACATCACTTCTGTATCCGAGCGCAATGCCAGATGATGCTTGCCATCCCGAGTCAACTCGGTACTGAGCTCGTTATAGTTGGCCAACTGCCCATTGAAGGAAAACGAAAACCATTTGCTCTTTTGCAAGTGATGTCGCTCAAACGGCTGCGCATAGGATTCGTCATTTCGACCACAGGTGGCGTAGCGGACATGGCCAATCGCCGATCGACCTGAAAACTTTTCCATCAGGCTTTTCCGCTTGCCATCATGGGAAAGTCGAAAAACTTCGTGAACGGTTCCAATTTCTTTGTGGGTCTCTATCAGTTGCCCGCGCCGCGGATCGAATGACGCAATTCCGGCCGATAGTTGGCCCCGATTTTGCATATCCGACAACATCCGAGGGATCAGCAACGAGACATCGTTGGGTTTCATCCCGGGAAAGATCTCGCATGACGAACCGTTGTCCAGGAAGCAGGCAGCGGCTACGCCGCATTCGTGATATAGTTCGCTCATCGACGCATTGCCGGGGGAAAAGCCCAAAGAGGTAAAGCCAAAAGAAGAATGTACCGGAATGCCACAGGGTCGATTGTTGCCATCCGATCATCAAATTTTATGAA
>CAZOXC010000418.1:0-3924 GCA_964583205.1 uncultured Pirellulaceae bacterium
GGCGAGAGTCAGGCTCATGGTATTACGGTCGCGAGACGAAACCGGACAGACGCGGTCCATTCAAGCAAGCCTCGGAGGCAATGCACAGCCTTCGTCAACGAGTAGTAGAGCGACGGCCGAATCTTTCACGAATTGTCTTCTGGTCGGCAGTAATTTTCCCATACGTACCGCTCACGGGCACATCCGAGGAATGGCACGACTGGCAACTGATTGACAACCGGACGTATCGTCACACACCACTCCCACAGCTGCTGTCGAACGTTCTTCAAAAGGCTCGACTACACTTGGCCCAATGCCAAACCGCGAGATGGTTCGATCCAAATTCGCAGGAACCCAATCAAGATCAATGCCAAACGCTATTAGATGTCTTGCGGCCAGACTTTGAGCATTTTGAGAGTCCAACGTCACGCTCAAAGCGCTTGCATGACGAAGTCAAGCACTACACCAGCGAGCAACTTGTCGCGTTGGATGCTATGGAGGCTAACGAGCGGGTCATCTTTTCCGGGCCCGCCGGGACGGGCAAGACGTTTCTGGCTGTTGAAGCAGCGAGACGTTCGGCGAACAAGGGTGAACGGGTTCTGCTCCTTTGTTTCAACAGCCTGTTGGGTGAATGGCTTGGAACTCAAACGGAGGGCCTACCAAGTTCGGTGACCGTGACTACGCTGCACTCACTCCTGTTAAAACAATCGGGCGGTATCTCCGTCAGGAAGGACTCTGAGTTTTGGAACAATGAGCTTCCCAATACAGTCTCCGAAAGGCTCCTCAATCGAGACGATCCTGTTCTCTTCGACACACTGATAGTTGATGAGGCACAAGACATCTGCCGAACGATCTATCTCGACATCCTCGATCTGATCCTTGACGGAGGGCTTGCCTCGGGGAGCTGGCAGTTCTTTGGCGACTTTGAGCGCCAAGCGATTTACCACGATTCGTCTCAGCCACCGAAGAACGTATTGACCCGACGGTCTGGCCCCGCACCGGTCTACACGCTTCGCGTGAACTGTCGCAATCCACCAAGAGTCGCAGCCTTTGTCACGTTGCTCGGAGCGGTTTCACCGGAGTACTCGCGTGTGTTGCGACCGGACGCGCGGATCGAACCAGTCCAGCACTACTACACAAACGATGCCGAACAGATTCAGTTGTTGACGGACACTCTTCAGGAGGCCTATGCAGAAGGCTTCAAGGGAGACTCAATCGTCGTCCTGTCACCTTTCATAGAGGGGTGTGCAACTCGCATTTCAGCAAGTCCATGGAAAGAGCGGCTGATTCCATTCCGTGGTGATGCAGGCGCCGGCTACGTCAAGTACTGCACCGTGCACGCCTTCAAAGGCTTGGAGGCGGCGTTCGTGATCATGACGGACGTCCAAAAAGTCGAGCAGTCGGCGGCACGTGATCTGTTCTATGTCGGCATTACGCGGACACTTCAACGAATCGTCATCCTCGCGGATCAGCAAGCGAAGAAAGACATAGTCAACCTACTTACGACCAAGATCGGTGGTGCCTAACGTGATCGACCACATTGCAAACCGCGAGAAGATTCACGAAGCACTCAGGGAGGAGTTGGTAGGACCATGCCCGCGAGGACAGGAGATCGATTGCTCGGGCCATATCCAATTGGACTCAGCAGCCCCAACTTTTGGGCCTTGGAAACAAGCAAGCACTGGCGAGGAGATTCTGCATCGGGACCGTCCAACGAAACGCTACGGCGTTGGAGTGATCTATCCGATTCAGGTTCTTGCCGAGGAGGACGAGGAATCAGGCGACGCGACGCCGAACGATGACGATGAAAGTGACGCCGAAACTGTATTGGCGGAGGATGCGGCAAAAGAGATTGCCAGCATTCAAGATCGTAAAGCCCCGCGAGATTCCGATTCTGAACCTTATGACCTCGATCTATCAGGCGCAAATACGTACCGCCCCAGCACGATTGCGATCAGCTTCCTAGCCGAAATCAGGGAAGGCAGTTGGCTTGACGTTCAGGTGATAGGCGGTCGGTATCGCCCGCAACAGGTGATGGTTCCTCGCGCCAACCGTGACGACGATTCGGGTGACCGCGACATTCCTCAAGAGTTTGAAAGAACATGGTGGCTTAGGTCACCGGTCACAATTTCCGCAAGGTTCGAAGCCGACCAACTCCGAGTCGGTGGCAGTGTGCAATGCGAAAAGCCTGAAGAATCTAACACTGAAGGTCTCTGCCTGAGCGTCGAGATTGTGAGTCGCAAACAAGCTGACCCAGATCAGTTCTTGCTGACAGTTTGCTTGATCAACCGCTACCAGGGTGGCGAACGACCGGATGCATTCAGTCTCTTTCAAGCCCACCTTAGGGCCTCAGTAAAGAGTGTTGACAGCAGCGAGAATATCCTTCCGTACCCGGGAGCGCCGAACGAAGAACTCGACGATGAAGAGCGATCGTTTGCTTTGCTCGGACGAGAAACACCGACTTACGCCGTTGGTCATGGCTGCGCCGCTGATTGGAAAGCTAACCCAGCTGTCTTGAGAGCTGCAGAGGCAACGGCTGAGTGTCTTCCAAGTCATGAACTCCCAAGTTTCACTCCCGAGATCAAGAGAGCCGATGGTTCAAAGCTTGAAGTGGAGATGGCCCCGCTGGCTGGATTGGTCCCAGGCGATGATGGCATCGATGCGCTCAACGAAGTCGTGTCCCTTTACCGATCTTGGATTGATGCGCAGCGGCTCCGTATTCCAAGTCTTAGTCCGCCGTACCATCAGGCAACTGCTCAGCAGCATCTCGATCGTTGCGATGCTTGTGCCGACCGGATGGATGCAGGACTTCAGTATCTTCAAGACAACGCCAATGCACGTCGAGCATTCCAACTGGCCAATCTTGCTATCTTGATTCAGCAGTTGCGAACGCTGAGTAGGGCGCCACGAGAAATGTCGTACGATGCGAAAGCCCAGTCGCTGAGTTTCTCTGAGCCATTTCCTGAGTTCGAAATGGACAAGGCCGCACAGCTAGCAGCTGACAAAGGGCGAGGAAGGTGGCGAGCGTTTCAGATCGCATTCCTTCTGATGTCCTTGGAGTCGACGGGCGATCGGACGTCACCAGACAGAGAAAACGTGGAGCTAATCTGGTTCCCAACTGGTGGTGGTAAGACCGAGGCTTACTCTGGCTTGGCAGCATTCACAATGTTCCTGCGACGGCTGCAAGATGGTGCTGACTGTGGCGTTGATGTGCTGATGCGTTACACCCTTCGCTTGCTCACGGCTCAGCAGTTTCAGAGAGCTTCGGCCCTCATCTGTGCAATGGAAGTCATTCGGAAGAATACGGAAGAGCTTGGGCCAAACGAGTTCTCAATCGGAATCTGGGTGGGTGGTGATAACACACCGAACAAGCGCGCAGATGCGAAGACAGACCTTCGTCGACTCAACAAAGGGGAACGCTACGTACAGAATCGATTCTTGGTCACTCGATGCCCTTGGTGTCGCTCGCAAATTGGACCAATCAAGTACAAGGGGTTCAAACCGAAGAAGGCTCCAGCACAACTTGGTTATCAACAGAGCGGGCAATCGGTTTCAATCGGATGTCCGGACTCAAATTGCGAGTTTCACACAGGACTTCCGATCTATGTGATCGATGAGGACATCTACGAAGCTCGGCCGACATTGGTGATTGGCACTGTCGACAAGTTCGCGATGCTTGCATGGCGTCCGGAGGCACGTCGCATCTTCGGCATTGGTGTTGATGCGGAACGGGATGTTTCGCCGCCGGGCCTGATCATTCAGGACGAACTTCACCTCATTTCCGGCCCACTCGGCTCAATGTCCGGTTTGTACGAAACCGTCATCGAGGAACTTTCGACAGATCGTCGAGGCCAAGAGCCAATAGTCCCAAAGATCGTGTGCTCTACCGCGACCATTCGTCGCTACGGTGACCAAATCAAAGCACTCTATGGCAGGGTCGATTCG
>CAZOXC010000419.1:0-3909 GCA_964583205.1 uncultured Pirellulaceae bacterium
GCATCAAAATACTGGCCACACCGAGTGGTGCGATGGTCGAGTTCATCATTCTGGTTTCACAACTGTGTATACACCAAATACAGAAGTGTTTTATGAGTATGATGGTGTAATGTATGACATCGATTTCAATTCAGAAAAAGAAGGCAATAGTTTGACCAAGCGAACTTATGCTGCGATCACGACTCGTAGCTACCACGCTGGCGGACTTGTCAACGTGGCGTTTATGGATGGCTCAGCCCGACCGATTTCTGATTCCATTAATCGAACTGTGTGGCGTCAATTAGGAACGATCAGTGGCGGAGAAGTCGTCAGTGGGGACTTTTGATTTGCCTGTCTGTGTGGCCGGCGAGAACGCGTGGCAAACACTACAAATCACCGAAGGGCTTGATCGATCTGATCAGGCTCTTTTTTTTGATCAAGCAAGAGCTTGCAGCTTCAGGTGGTGCACTCGAGAAATACCGGGTGGCGATTGTCAATCTGAATTGCGTTGTTTGATTCCAGTGGATTGGCTTGGTCCTCAACTGTTGGGTTGGAGTTGGGTTGTGTAAGATGTAGAAAACCAAGTTTCGCTGAAGCATCCACTGATGTCCGAAAAATTAACAGCCGCAGAAATACTCGATCGCGAATTCTTTGAGATACGGTCGAAGATGTTGGAAATTGGGGCCAGCCTTGACCGGATGGATCGTGCCACCGGCACCGTGAACAATGAAAATCGAGTCCAGTTGTTGATCAAGTGCCTGGATATTCTTTCGAGTAGCGACGCCAACCGAGCTGAACAGATTCAATTGCTGTTTTCACGCGAGTACTCGGAGGGATGGCGCGAAGAGTTTGATTTAAAGACTCGATTTTGATCCGGAGAATCAAGTGTATTACATCGATCCACATATTCATATGATCTCGCGTACCACGGACGACTACGCCACTTTGTCGCGGATGGGGTGCGTTGCATTGAGCGAGCCAGCGTTTTGGGCCGGCTTTGATCGGGGAAGCGTGGAGAGTTTTCGCGACTACTTTCGGCAGTTGACGGAATTCGAACCGAATCGAGCTGCTCAGTTTAATATCCGCCACTTCACCTGGCTTTGTATCAATGCCAAGGAAGCCGAGGACATTGAATTGTCTCGCGAAGTGATAGCCATGATTCCCGAATTTCTTGATTGTCCGAATGTTCTGGGGATCGGCGAAATTGGCTTGAACAAGAACACAAAAAACGAAGCCACAATCTTCATGGAGCATCTGGAACTGGCGGTCAAATACGATCAACAGATCCTGATCCACACTCCGCACCTGGAAGACAAGTATCAAGGGACTCGGATGATTCTGGATATGCTGTGTGATGATTCCAGATTGGATCGCAGCCGAGTGCTGGTTGATCATGTGGAAGAGCACACGGTGGCCGATGTTTTGGAAGCCGGTTTCTGGGCCGGAATGACACTTTATCCGGTGACCAAGTGTACGCCTGCCCGGGCGGCCGATATTATCGAAATGTATGGTACAGAAAGACTCTGTGTGAACTCGGCAGGTGACTGGGGTCCGTCAAAACCGACTGCGGTGCCAGATTTGATTTTTGAAATGCGGCGGCGGGGTCACAGTGAGCAGTTGATTCGACAAGTGGTGCTTGAGAACCCGCTCAAATTCTTCCGGCAAAGTAAAAACTTTGATTTTCAACCGCCGACATTTGAAACTGGCAGCGAATCGCAAATGGTTTAGGCAAGTGCGTTTGGTGTTGAGCGCATCCGGTTGATCTCGTGCGGTTGATCTCGTCCGGTTGATCTCGTGCGGCGTTTGATGCATTGTGAGCTGGAACCCGAATCGCAACTCGCTAGTTGTCGACCACTTTGTTTCGGAACGGCTTGTTTTTCTCATAAACCTTCAGCCTTTTCCGGAAATTGAGTAACTCATTGGAGTCGCTTTGTTGAATGGCCTTTTTCTGCATGCTGCGAGCTTCTTTGAAATCACCATTTTCGGCCAGAGCGGCAGCGTAGGTATCGATGCGATTGGCGACTTTCCATTTTGAGTCTTCGCAAGCTTCCAGCGACAGTTCGGCTGCTTTTTCGCCGTCTCGGAAATCCGAATCTTCACAGGTTGCCAGGAACCAAGCGTAGGCGCTCATGATTTCACCGGATTTCGGCGAGAGTTCAATCGCCTTCTCAAAATCGGATTTGGCTTTTGCGAACTCGCCAATATCGAAATGCGCCGTACCGCGGTTGGCCAGTGCCAGCGAGTTATACTCATCCATGGTGATCGCCTGATCGTAATCCGCGATGGCCTTGGAATATTCCTGGATTGAGGCGAAGACGACCCCGCGGTTGTTGAAGGCTCCAGCCAGAGCGTTGTCTAGTTTGACAGCTTCGGTCAAATCCGCGATGGCTTCCCGATTCCGTCCGTCCTTATAACGAATCCAGCCACGCTTGTTGAAAGCTTCGGCCAGTTTGGGTGCCCGCTCAATTGCCAGGTTGGCATTTTCTTCAGCCTTTTTCCAGTTGTCCTGGCTGATATAAACGTTGCAACGACCGAGATAGGGCGAGGCCAGTTTGTTGTTCAAACGAATTGCCGAATCGTAGTCTTTGATCGCTTCGCCAGCTTCACCGGATTCAAGTCTGGCACTTCCTCGATTGATGAAATACCAGGGATTCGATTTTTCTTGTTTGATTGCGTTCGTGTAATCCTGAATCGACTTGTCAAACCGACCCTGGTCATAATAGATCATGCCGCGATTGTTGTAGGCGTCACCGAACTTGGGCGAAAGTTTAATTGCCTGGGAGATGTCTTTAATGGCCAGGTCCAGTTTGCCTTGAGCCCAGAGTACCAACCCGCGATTATTCCAAGCCTGCACTTTATTGGGGTTGGCTTTGAGTGCAAGGTTCAGTTCGTGGAACGCGCGATCGTATTGTTCACGCTCGAAAAAAATCAAGCCTCGAGTCGCATAGGCGTCGTCATCTTTGCTGTTGCGTTTGATGCGATTGTTCATCGAGGTGAGTGCGTCATTCAGTGTCATCGTGTTTTGCATCGGTAGCCAACCACGTACACCTTTCACGGCACACCACTTACCATTGACGTCAATGACAGTGTGAATCGAACCCGCGTAGACTTTGCCTACTTTCTTGTCGTAGATTTTGGTGTCGTAGGATTTGTAGACGAAAACGCGGTCGCCTTTTTGCTGGGCCGAAACCGCCGGACAGCAGTTGAGGATGACTGCACAGGCCAGTACAAAAACAAGGCCGCGGATTTTGGAATTGGAAGTGTTCATTCAAGCACCTGACAAGGGAGGTAAGTGCGACGAGCTAGATACCGTTCATGGCTGACGCATCGTATATTCAGCGTTTCGTCTGTTTCAACAATTCGTCTTGAAGAGAGTAACGTTTCTGACGAATTCGCATGGTGATTGCAGAGGTCCAGATTGCAAAGAATTTCACCATTTCGAACTATTAGGGTACTCCTGATTTTACGAGTTGGAAACGCTTGTTCATATTTTTGCGTTCGAATGCCTATTTGCCAATGCAAAATCGACCGAAAATCCGCCCCAAAATGTCCTCGGTATGGACGGCACCAGTCAAAATGCCCAGCTGGTCAATTGCATCCCGCACCAGTGAGGCCGTTATTTCCGCGCCTGAATTCTGACGTTGGCTGTCCAAAGCGGATTCCAGAGACGATTGAGCCAATCGCAACGAAGCCGCGCACTCGGCGGCTAAAGGAACAGACGAACGATCGTTTTGCAAATCGAGCAATTTGCTTTCCAGCGAATTCTGCAACTGCTGAATCCCCTGCCCTGTTTCACAACTCAACCTATGAGGATTGAGTGGCAGTTCGGATGACTGCAGCAAGTCTTGCAAGGTTTGGTCGACACTCTTGTCAGACTTGTTGATAACCAACAGTTGCTCGGACCCACAACGCGCCAATTGCAGGATCTCC
>CAZOXC010000420.1:0-3891 GCA_964583205.1 uncultured Pirellulaceae bacterium
CCCATATCGAGTCTCCGAGTGACTTGCTCGATACGTGTATTCAGCAAACTCAACTCGGCATCCAGCACGGCAGCGTTGACCATTTTGTTTTCAACGATGGCCAGGTCGCGAGCAATCTGTTTGCCTTGCACTTGTTTTTGCAGAGAGATCTTTTCCAGTTCCAGTTGTTTGAGGTCAAACTCCAGGATCACATCACCCAATTTCACTTCGTCACCAGGAACGAAATGAACGTTGGCGATGGTTCCATCAAACGGAGCCACCAGATGTTGCATTTGAGCTGGTTGGACAGAGCAGGGCACTGTCGGCCGAAAAGGCATCCAGCCAAGTACAAACCAGGCAATCATTCCGAGAAGGCAGAAACCGACCGTTTTCTTTTTCAGGTTTTTGCCTGTAAATGTTCCGATCACTTGTTCGTGGAAAGACTGCTTTGCGTGGGTCCGCAGATTGCGGTCGGCTTTTTTCAGCAGTTCGATCGCTGGCACAAACGATTCCAGTGTTTCTTCAGTCTTGGCCAGGTTGGTATGCGTAAACGGATCTTCCAGTCTGCGTTGCAAGCTGAAAACCGCGACGGTCTTGCCGTCCTGTTTCAAAGGGATTGAGCAAACCGCTGTTCCACCTGACTGATTGTGCCAGTCTCGATGCAGCAGAAAGGAGTCTGCCGGAACATGGTTTTCATCGCGGGCGTGTTGCACAACGATTCGCTTGCCATGATCAAGGCACTCTTCCATTGCCTGGCGGATTTCGATAATGGCTGGACTGTTTTCGGTGATCAAATCCAGACCCGACACCGCCAACATTTTGACTCGGCCTCGCTGAACCATACCCATCGAGACTTGTTGGCATTCAAGTTTACTGCAGAAGGCGTTGGTCAGTTCGTAACACAGTTCTCGCAAGGTCGTGAAGTTAGACGCCTTGATAACTGAATCAATCTTTTTTTCTTCCGAATCGTCGGCAGTGTTGCCATGTTGTCCAAAGGCTGGGAAATTCTGTGACAACAAGTCGCTGATTTGAGTGATCGAGGATTTTACGGATTCTTCAGTCGATGGATCGGGCAACTGAAGAACCATGGTGATCGAGCCGATGTTGGTTGATTCGCCTTGTTCGTGGATCGGAAAGGAAAAGAAACCAAAGTGCTGACCAGCATGCTCAATCAACCAGGAGGTGATTGTGTTGTCGATTCGAGTCTTCGAGGCAACCTCGTCGGCAATCATTGCAATATTGCAGCCGTCCAGATCAATGCCATGGAATTCTCGTTGAATCGAACGTCCGCCGATTTGCACATCCAGGTTGGCCCATTGTGCATCCATCCGGTCAGCGATTGCGTAAAAACAATCATTGCAATAAGCAACCTGATCGGAACTGCGAGTTTGGGCGATGGATTGAATAATCCTGGCCAAGGATGGTTTTGCCGGCGCGGCAATTGGCACAGCAATTGGCGTTTCAGGAGATGTCTGTTGAGTTTGAGACGTAGTCGTCATGGGATTCGCGTGAGGTTGAACGGATCAGTCGATGATGGAGGAAGCCTGCCCTGGGGCGTTGCGTTGCTTGATGTTGACCGGTGACAGGAAGGAAAAGCCAACTTCAAATTTGGTTTCGCCAAGCATGTGACAACGGATACAACGAACGTAAACCGAGTCGACTTGATACTCGTTGTCTTGATCAAACTGAGTCAGATAAACGTCACCAACATTCAATGGTTTGTCGCAGAGAATTCGGCAACCGCTGTCCGACAAATCCTGGCATCGTGCCTTGATCGGTTGGTCGTCGCGATCTCGCATATTGCCGGCCCAGATATTCAAGCCGATGTTTAACGCAAATCGTTTGTTGCCTCGCCGTGATTCGGCGTCCAGCGCATTCATTTCTAAGGCTTGCAAAGCTGCAGCAAGTCCTTGTTGGGCAGAACGAACAGGAATCGCCTGTTCGAGTGAGTTGGTGTCAGTGTTGCTTGCGGAATTCATCAAACTCTCGGTCAATTGAACCAGATTTAAACTGATAAAATGTAGGGTTTGGTTAAGCTCGCGAACTGAGGTAGTGGCAATTATCCAGGTTTTGAATGGAAAGATTGGGCAGGTTGTAGGGGCTGCCGAATACTCGCAAACCTGTTTGCTGGCAATCCAAGCTGGCAAAGGGCCCAAAGCAACCAGTTTGGGGCAATTCATCAGACTGATTGCCCAGTCCAACAAGAATTACTGCATTATTCGGTGCAACCAGCACGATTAATACAAAGGTACTTTAACGCGCGTTTTACTCATCTTAACAACGCAACCAGTTCATCGAGCGCCATGCTGGATGTGCAAGGTCTGTGTTAGACGAATGAACTTACTCGGCAAATCCGGAAAACGGTTCCTTCCGTGGATAGCAGTGTTGTTGATCAGCATCTGTTTGCTTGCCCTGTGTATGCGCAAACCTCCAGCTTCATTCGCTCAAGTGACTCATCAAGCGATGGAGTCGGTAGTCGAGACTGCTCGCACATCACAAACTCATTCGCCAACCCTTGGTAACGATACCACCGGTTCTTATAAGCTCGCCAATCAGTTTAATGAGCCTTTGAATTCTCAGCCGGGCGTATCCCCGACTGTCGTATCAGAGTCGGTTGAATCCCAGTCGGTTGAATCCCAGCCAGTTGAAACCCAATCGGTTGAATCGCAGTTGGTCGAGCCGCAGCCATTGGTTTTTGACTCGCCGCCGTTGCAGCCGGGAGCAGCCGCATCTGATGAGATGATTCTTGACGAGGCTGCAATCGATTTAACTCCTCCAGCGCTGAATTGGGATGAGCCTGCCGAGTCGAATGAGACTGGCAATGACTCCGGCGTTTCTGAGTTTCCGGATATGGATGTCGAAACAGCGGATTACGAATCATTGATACCGCAGGGTGGTCAAGTTTCGGCTTTGCCTGATCTGGCCACGACCAGTTTTCAGGAGGAGGGGTCGGGCGCCCGCGACTTCGCTCCAGGATCGATCGAGATCGGTCCGCCAGAATTTACGCAGGATCCAGACGACAGTTTGCCGGGTCCACCCGTCGAGCCTGGCCAGTTTGTCGACAATAGCTTCCAGCCCATTCAAACGACTCCGCAAACGGCTCCGCAAAACGCTCACCAATCGACGGCCGAATCGCCGTCCGCCAGAGAAGCGTCGCTTTGGTGGAACCAATATATCCACGTTCGACAGTTTCCCGATCGCGTAGCGCAGAGAATCGACTTGAATACAGCGATTTTTATGGCTCTGCAGACGGCGCCTCAGATTCAGGTCATCAATACTGAACCACAAATTCAACAAACCTTTGTCAACGAATCCGTGGGCGAATTCGATTGGACCACCTTCGTTGAGACTCGATGGAACGAGCTCAGTCAACCCGTTGATTCGTCACTGACGGCTACCGGGGTAAATCGTTTTGAAGAGCAAGAATGGGAATTTGAAGGCGGCGTTCGAAGACGTTTACGTAGCGGTGGCGATATTCGAGTTGGGCAGAATTTTGGGACTCGCGACAACAACTCGACATTCCTGACGCCGCCCGACCAGGGAACTTCGCGGCTGGTGCTGGATTACCGACAGCCTTTGCTAAGAGGGGCTGGTCGGCAAATCGGCGAGAGTCAGATTGTGATTGCCAACTTCGATTTACAAGCCGCGGAGAACAATGCATTTTCCGAAATGCAGGACTATCTGGTAGATGTCGTCGACACCTACTGGGCCTTGTATGAAGCTCGGGTACAGTTGATCCAGTTGCGGCGATCTTTTGATCGAGCCAATGAGCTTTGGCAGCAACTCAAGTCTCGTGAAGATGTTGATGTAACCAAAGATCAGTTGATCCGTGCGGAAGCGGTCGCGACAGCTCGATGGTCAGCTGTGATTGAGGCTAATTATAACATTCTTATCGTGCGGGCTCGCCTGATC
>CAZOXC010000421.1:0-3887 GCA_964583205.1 uncultured Pirellulaceae bacterium
ATCATGCAGTCGCCTTCCATCCGACGGATCCGGACTTTGTATTGGTGGGCTGTGATGGCGGCTTGTATCGCAGTAACGACTATTGCGATACCTACGACTACACAGAGAACTTGCCACTAACGCAATTCTATAAAGTTGATGTGGACTACGATTGGCCCGTCTATCACGTTGTCGGCGGAACGCAGGACAACAATACCCAGTATGGTCCGGCACGTACTCTCAACAACAGCGGTATCCGCAACGCGGACTGGCGAATTACCATCGGCGGTGACGGCCACGATTGTGCGATTGATCCGAATGATCCAAACATTATCTACTGCGAATCGCAACAAGGTTACCTGCGCAGGTTCGACCGGCGGACCGGCGAGTCCGTGGACATTCGACCGCAACCAGGTGCCGGTGAAGATTACTTCCGGTTCAACTGGGACTCGCCAATTCACATTAGTCCTCATGACAACAAGCGTCTTTATTTTGCTTCCAAGGTTTTGCATCGTAGCGACGATCGAGGCGACAGTTGGCGCGCGGTCAGCGGCGATCTTTCTCGCGGCATGGACCGGTTCAAGATGCAGATGATGGGTCGAGTCTGGAGTATCGACGCCATGTGGGATTTGATGGCCATGAGCCAATACGGAAATATCACTTCAGTCAGTGAGTCTCCGATCGAAGAGGGTTTGATTTATGTGGGAACCGACGATGGGCTGATTCAAATCACCGAAGATGGTGGCGAGACCTGGACCAAAGTCGACAAAGTTTATGGTGTGCCTGAAATGTTCTTTGTGAATGACATCAAGGCCGACAGGTTCGACTCGAATACGGTTTACGCCTGCCTCGACGATCATAAAACCGGCGACTACAGCCCCTACATCATCAAAAGTACAGATCGAGGTAAAACCTGGGAACTGATCAGCGATGATATTCCCGAACGTCACTTGTGCTGGCGGATCATTCAGGATCACGAGAATCCGAATTTGATGTTTGCCGGTACTGAATTCGGCGCGATGGTGACTTTGGATGGTGGAACGAAATGGCACAAGCTGCCAGGTGCTCCGAACATCCCATTCCGCGATCTGGAAATTCAAAGACGCGAAAACGATTTGGTTGGCGCTACCTTTGGACGAGGTTTCTATGTTCTGGATGATTACGCGCCCCTGCGTGAACTTTCAAATTCTGTGATCGACAAGGAGTTTCAGTTCTTTGCGACTCGTAAAGCCCTGCAGTATGTGCCCGAGCGGATTTTGGGTGGCCCCAGAGGATCGCAGGGTAACAGTTACTTTATTGCCGAGAATCCCGATTTCGGTGCGGTCCTGACCTACTACTTGAAGGAAGAATTCAAAACCAAAAAGCAGATGCGGGCTGAGAAGGAATCGAAGATCAAAAAAGATGGAGGCGACAATCCGCATCCGGGTTGGGAAGCACTTCGCGAAGAAGATCATGATGTTTCCGCCTCGTTGATTTTTGAATTCCGTGATGAAGCCGGCAATGTCGTCAGTCGAATCGATGCCCCGGCTTCAGCCGGCATGAACCGTGTTGCCTGGGGTTTGCAGTATGCTCCGTTCTCGGCAACCGCAGGCCCCCGTCGTTTCGGTGGCGGTGGTGGATCGATGGTCGCGCCTGGTACCTATTCGGCAACCGCTTTCGTTTCGGACGAAGAGGGTACTCGTCAGGTCGGCGAGCCTGTTGAGTTCGAGGTCGAGTTGGTTTCCAAAGGAACACTGGAAGGGACCGACTTGGTAGAGTCTCGCCAGTTCCAGAGCGAAGTTGCCACTCTGCAGCAGGCCGTTTCAGCAGCCAGCAATTCGTTGAGTGAAGCGATGGAAGAGGTCGACAGTGCCACTCAGGCGATCAAGCTGAGTCCCAGCGGCGATTGGGATTTGTTGCAGCAGGCTCACGACTTGAAAAAGAATTTGCTGGACGCCTCTGATCAATTGAATGGTGACGACACAAAGTCGACTCGCTACGCAATTGGCGCGCCCTCGATTTCCAGTCGAATTTCCAATGCGTTGTTTGGTTCAATGAGGAACACCTACGGGCCAACGACGACCAATCGTGAACAATTCGAAATTGCGGTTGGCGAGTATGCGGAAATCAAGGACCAGATCCAATCACTACTGACTGAAGATCTGGAAGCTCTGCGTTCGGCGATGGATGAAGCGGGAGTTCCTTGGACTTCGGGTCGCGACATTCCCGATTTCAACTAGAGAGGATTTCCAAACCCTCTAAGCAATTTCTGATTGGTCCGAATGCGATTAACAAGTTGTAGTCATTGCGCTTCAAGGATGAAGCAATGCTGCGACAGCCAGCGGTCTGAGAAGAATTAGAGCTGTCGTTTGCAGCACGAGTACCAAAAGATTGCTGCTGGGCAGCAAAGACAGACTGTCGTTGCACTAAATGCGCACTGAACGTGTGCGAGTCGGCAAGACTTTGGTATTGTAAAGGTGTTAGATTGGGCCGGCTTGATACTTGTGTGTAGAAACAAGGTCCCGGCCCGGTGATCTTGGTCATTATCCCGCTTGGAATTTCAAGGATGAACAAACCTGAATTTACCAGGCTGCCGCTGTCATCGCCTGAATGGGACGAGAGCAACTTCGCCATGCCAGGTGGAGCCCGAGCTCGACTTCAAGCGATACTGGACACTCCGGTAGCTCAGCGGGGAAATTTAATCCGCGAGTTTATTGACGACACCGAGCTTGTGGACTGCCCATGTTTCGCTTTTTATTACGCATCCCCATACTTGATCGACTCGTTTGAGGAGGACTTCGAAAGTAATTGGGTGGCGTTTCCGACATACTGCTCGTGGATAATTCCGGCCTTTAACGGTGTTGTTGGACCGAATCTAGATCAGATTTGGGGCGACAGATATCGAATCGCCCAGCTGATACTGCGAGCACTTGAGCGAACAGACCACGATCATTTTGACTTGTTCATTGGCTGCATTGCGGCTGTTTACGGTGATGAAATTCGTGGCAGAAACATCCGAGACGGACTAGCCAATAAGTAGGATTCTCGGGATAACAATGTGGTTCAAGTGGCGCCCGATTATCGCGTGTTCTTGAAATGGATGATCGCTTGTCCCGGCCCGGTGAACCCGGACGTTGTCTGGCTTAAACTTAACTCAATCTTTCAATTGGCATGCACGAACAACAGGCTCGGAAAACAGCACTTATTTGCGCGGGCGGCGGTGCCCTCTTGCTTATCTTTAACTATCTTTCGATCAAATTTAATGGCTATGGATACACGCTGCTGCCATTTATCGGAAGTATCGCGCTGTTGCTTGGGCTTTTCGGGTATTTTGAGCCCCGCATTTACATATACAAGGACAACTGGGCAAGTATGCCATTCAATCTGAAGTGCATGATGATAGCGCTGGTTGTTGCCGGAGCGCTTTTGGGCCTTTGTATAAACAAATTTGTTTATTGACCCCTGGAGTTGTAGGCGGCTTCACTGGTGTGATAACAATCTGATGTTGCTACGATATTTGGCTGAGGATCCTGATTGGCAATTAAATCACAAATGGGAACTTCAGGCTGTGCGGAAATGGTGGCAGTTCTGGTAAAAACGGCTTGGTAAACTGGCGTTGGCTTCGCCTCGTCGTGTGAGACTCTTTCCTGCCAGTAGTGGAAGAAGAATCGTTGCCACTTATTAGCCAGGCCAGGGCCCGCAAGGCCATCTAAAGTGAATTTCCCTTTTGACTCTGCGATTGTAGTTCGCTGTGGCCTATGAAGTGCATTTTTGTCCACTAGTGAAAACACCCAATAAACAATTGGTTGATTGATACTGGCTTCGACAATAAAACGGCGTTTTCTTGATTGACAAAGCCATTACCGAGCCAGAGAATCTAAGGATAAGTCGCCGCGCACACCGGGATAAGTGGCGATTTTGGCTATTAT
>CAZOXC010000422.1:0-3882 GCA_964583205.1 uncultured Pirellulaceae bacterium
GCGATGAAGACGACGACGGCAATGTATCCTGGAGTCGGTCCTGGATGGGCAGCGTCGAAAGCAACAATCGCAATTCAGGAATTACGCAAACGCTGTCTTCCGCGACGTACCAGCCACCCGACTACAGAGTTGGCGAGCTGGAGGTTGTGTCCAAGTCGATTGAATTTGTGGATTCTAAAATCACAGTTCACCCCAGCCAATTGAAGTTAACAGAAGATGGTGAGGGTCGCGGTTTAAGTGCCCAGGGCCAGTATTTGTATCTTGACAAAGGTAAGCCAGACGAACTGGGCGATGAGCGTTTGTATTTTCGCGGGATACCGGTGCCCGAAGTGGCAACCTATTTTGGCAAGTTCGACAATCAGCGCGGTGTCGCCTATGACAAGCATCGTCGAACCGGAATATTGAATCGCCTGATTCAGGATTCCGGCGTGTTGCACCATTTGGTGGCCGGTGAACGAGACGTCGCATTGGCATCGATCAAGCGTCACTTGTTTCAACTCAAGTGGACCATTCGAATCGGCGGCACAATCGCGGTCGTGTTGGGGCTGTTGTGCATCTTCGGTTCGATTGCAAAATTCCTGTTCCGCATCCCGATCATCGGCTCGGTTGCCCAGTGGGGCGCATTCGTGCTGGCCGTCGCGATCGGAATTCCGCTGTCGTTGTTGGCGATCGCTGGAAGTTTCCTGGTCAGCAATCCGTTGATTCTACTGGCTTTGTTTTTACTGGCCGGCGGAATCATCGGCTATTTGGTGTGGAAACGTGGGCAGCAACGATTTACGCAACGATCGTTGCGAGCTGGTTTGGAACAGGAACTGGGCGAGGAAGTTGATGAAGATCGCATCAAGCAACTTGAGTTTATGGAGTTGGCTCGACTGGCTCAATCCGATGGGCAATTGGACGACACCGAAGTCGATTACTTGAGCGCATGGTCCAAAAAACAAGGTTGGGATCAGGAAACGTATTCGCGGTTGATCGAGGAAGCTCGAGCAAGCCAGCGCGAAGAGCCCTCGCCCACAAAAGTTCACTTGCAAAATCTGGTGCGCGTCGCGCTGGCAGATGGGAACTTGCGAGCCTACGAGGTTCGAACGATTCGGCTTGCTGCTCAGCGAGTTGGCTATAGCAATCGGGAAGTCAATGAGCTGATGGACCGCGTCAGTGAAAGCGCCGAATTGAGAGCCGGGCTGTTAAAGGGTGCTTGATCACAATCAGTAAACTCGACCGGTGTAAACTTTGGACTGGCAACCTGACGGTCGAGTCGGTTGTTTCGATTATTGCATCCTGCAAAAGTCATTGGGTGAGTGTTGGGCTCTGGCGTGGCTCTTGTGCCAGACTCGCTGACCTACAATTGTGAAACCTGTTTCATGATGTCATCGGGCAGTGCAAATGAACAAGCCTTTGTGCAAGCTGGACAACCGACTTAGAAGAGAGCCGCAGGAACTGTTGGCTGTTGTTGCCAAGTATTTCCAGGCGGACCTTGGTGATGAAATTCTGGCCGCATTTCCTGTTTGTAAGCGACCGTCGTTGGAGTTGTTGCTGAAGAAACTTGCTCTGGTTGGTCTGATTGCCGCAACGACAACCTATGCAATCGACTGGCTGCTAGGGATTCCTTCGGTAGGGTTTTGTGCTGGAATGCTGGCTGCCGTGATCGGCTTGAAAGTATTCTCAGGCAAACACAGTCAGGGCGTTGTGTTTGTTACGGCTGGCGAGTTTGTATTGATCGAACTACAAGACTACACCTTCGATCGAGGGCAAGCCATCGAAACGATTGACAGGACCTCGGTTCTACCCGAGCCGCGAAGTCATAAAGGCGGGGTGCTTGGCAAGCCGCTGCCTTTTGCAAGTGACGGCGATTGCAGTTGGTATTATAACGCGCTGAATGATGGCGCGCTGAACGATGGCGGAGCTGGTTACGTTTCACTGCTCAAAGAGTTGAACGTCTCTTGTCCGTAAAGGGTGAGTCGGGCAAGAGTTCCCAACCTACGGGTTTGAGTTTTTAGTCCTGGCTTTCGGGTTGGTTTAGTTGCGGGCGGGTTTGATACCGGTCCCATGTTTCGGGCATGAACAACAGTTTCTTTGCCCAGTCGTCCGAGTCGTGTTTCTGAGGATTCTCCAGCCACGATAATCCCGTGTCTCGCAACCAGCGCAGAACGACATCTACCTGTTGCTGGTCGCATTCGCCATTTAAGAACGATTCAACTGTTTGGTGAATCAGCGGCGATTGTGCAGTTCGCCACTTGTTATCGCTGGACAACCGCGAACTTACCGGCCATTCAAATGGGACGTTCCCGATCCCCAAAATAATCTCGCCGGCTGCATAGGGCCCACCATACCAAGTTACGTATTTGTTTGAGCCACTGTCTTTCGCCACGAATCGAGAACCATGGTATGACCAGTCGGTTTCATGTTCGAATCCATGATCCAGCAGAAACGATTCGAATTGCGGTTCTCGATGATTCATTTGCCTATACACCTGGTGATTGTTGTGTCACCTAATTTATATGCTGGTGTTTGTCGATTGCAATGATTTGACGGCCCAAGTCTGATTGATTGCTGGCCGTTGCCAGCGCCGCCAATATCCACTGGCAATCATCGCGCGTCGATTCGGTGGGGGAGCAATTTGTTTTGTACAGGTGCATGAGCAGGTCGATAATTCTTGGTCGAGAATCGTCTAGTTGTTGCATACATTGTTCGCTGGGCCGACCATCTTTGGCTCGGTGCAGGTAAGTGCAAAACAGTCGGACTGCACTTGATGAAGGATGTTGCTCGAAAATATCAAGCACATAAGGAATCAAGTAGTAAAAATGTGGCGACGGATTGTCAACGTAGTACGTACCTTCCAGCATGCACTCGATTTTGTCCGCCTGCGGATTGTCGGCCTGCAACAATTCAGCAAGATCATCTCTTGGATCGTCGACGCCATGCCAGTGATCTGTGTCCCACGCTGGCGAGTCGAGTTGGATTCGTTCTGACATAAGTTGAAGCCGATTTGTTTGCGTGATCGTCGATCCGGAACGAACGATCTTCGTTTTGCAAACCACGCGCAGATCCGGATTCGCGTCATGACATTGTTATCAGTTAAGTTCGTTTGCCGCAACGATGTAGAAACTCCGGGGAGGGGAAGTTTGAGTTGTCGTGGCCGAAGAGTTATCAGGATCGTGAGAGAGGCAGATTGGGAGCGGAAAACTGCCGGACCTTTGGCCCTGGGTTGTTGGTGTGTTTTTCCCAGCCCTTCAGGCTGGGCTAGAAAAACTGCTGGGCCGTTGGCCCGGAAGGCGGATACGACGGTTGGCTCGGAAAACGGATTGGTCGTTGGCCCGGAGAGTGGAGGGATAGTATACGAGTGAGATCCGTGTTGGAAGACAGAGGGGTAATGGCGCGAAGACGTGGGCAGATTGCGACAAACGGCGTGTTGTTTTATCGGAGCAAAGCCTTGGCGAACTCACCCTCCCTCCGGGAGGGTCGGACGAGGAACGAGTCCGGGGAGGGGAAGCTTGAGTTGTTCTGGGCCGAAGGGGTATCAGGATCGTGAGAGAGGCAGATTGGGAGCGGAAAACTGCCGGACCTTTGGCCCTGGGTTGTTGGTGTGTTTTTCCCAGCCCTTCAGGCTGGGCTAGAAAAACTGCTGGGCCGTTGGCCCGGAAGACGGATACGACCGTTGGCCCGGAAAACGGATTGGTGGTTGGCGTGGAAGACGGATTGGCCGTTGGCCCGGAAGACGGATTGGTCGTTGGCCCGGAAGACGGATGAGCCGTTGGCCCTTTGGCGTGGAAGGAAACGGAAGGGCGGGTCCGTTTCACGAGAAAAAAGAAAAGAGGCGTCGGTGGGATTCGAACCCACGATGGCGGATTTGCAATCCGCTGCCTTAGCCACTTGGCCACGACG
>CAZOXC010000423.1:0-3874 GCA_964583205.1 uncultured Pirellulaceae bacterium
GCGCAACCGTCACGCTGGTATCGCCAGGCGCTTCAAGATTGCGACCGGCCAGAACCACTCCGGTTATTCCGCCTAAAGCCACCAACAGCAAACCAATCAACAGACTGGACATCGACAACCAACGTTTTTTCCCGGTATCGGAAAACACGGATTCCAGTTGCCGAGTCACTTCCAGCGAATCAGTGTCACTGAGGCTGACAGATCCTCTTTCGACCTGAAGTCTTTGAGCCAAACTTTGCCAGTCAGTTTCGTTACCCAGTTCAATCCCACGGATTGATTTGAGTAGCTCAGCGGGATTCCGGAATCGATCGGCCGGATCCTTGGCAATCATTTTTTCGACCAGCGAGCAAAACTGTGCAGGCAAATCCGGTCGCAGTTTATCGAGCGGCGGCGGCTTTTTCTTAACGTGTTGCACAGCCAACGCCAGCGGATTTTCAGCTTCGAAAGGTGGCCGGCCCACCAGCATATGAAATGCAGTCACTCCCAGCGAATAGATATCACTGCGTCCATCGGTCGCGCGCCCTTCAACTTGTTCCGGACTCATGTACAAAGGCGTCCCCATCGTGATACCGATTTGAGTCAAATCCGATTTGTTGTCGGTTTGCACTCGGGCCAAACCAAAGTCGGTAACTTTGACATCACCCTCTGGGGTGAGCATGATGTTCTCGGGCTTGATATCACGATGGATCACATCCCGCTGATGAGAATCCTGAAGGGCTCCCGCCACCTGCCGGATGATATTCAATGCCAGAACTGGTTCGGCGACTGTGTGCCTTTGCAAATACTGTTTGAGGTTCTGTCCTCGAATATATTCCTGCACAATGAAGTGAAACCCATCGTTTTCACCGACTTCATGAATCTGCACAATATTCGCATGGCTCAGAGAAGCGGCTGCCTTCGCTTCGCGGTGAAACCGTTTCAGATAGGTCGAGTCCTTGCTCAACTCAGGCTTGAGGACCTTGACCGCCACCTGGCGACCAAGCGATTTCTGGATGGCCAGGTAGACATCAGCCATACCACCTCGCCCAAGTCGGCGAATCATTTCGAAATCGCCGAGGCTTCGCCCAGTCAGATCAACCGGATCGCTTTCGTTTTCTGGGGATGCCAAATGGCTCATAGATCGTGATCTTAAAAACGCAGCAACAACATTCACAGGAGCTCTGCCAGAGACTTATGGCTGAAAACTCAAGGAAGGATGGAAATGTACAGTATAATTGTTGCCTTTGATCGGAATGTTGCCAATCTCCGCTATTTCTAGCAGACAAAAGTCTTGGCCTGACGATTCTAACATTTTTTTAATTTCAATAGCCATATAGCGGGGACTTTATTCAGATTCTGTACGAATCTGTCTCCGTTTCAGGCCAGGCTGAAAGTCTATCTTTTTTCGTTTGTTTTTTGACAGCAATACGACAGGCGGTTTGTTTTCCCGGAGCCAAGGTATATGGCTTGGGGATTCGTCAGCCACCAACAAGCTCACGATGGCGCTAAAATTTGCTTCCAGTTCTTGTCATTGAAAGTTGCGTGAATCTGTTTGTAGCAACGGATCCATAGCAATCCTATTCTCGTTGCCTTGCGTAACTCTTTAAACCAATGTTGACGAGTCAAATTGCGCAAATCGTATTTGTGAAGGCGGAAAACGCCGGGCTGGTTGGAACCTCGTAAGTGTTAACCCTCGTGGGTGTTTTATCGAGAATTGGCGATTAAACTTGGGAATCGGAAAGAAACTTGAGAAAAACGACAGAAAGTACCATACCGACTGTCACAGTGCCCCAAGTGGTTTGTATTGATTGATGGCTTTTGCGGCTCTTGGCCGAATCGCCCAAATTCTTCACCTATTCATCTCAGGCTGAATATGAAAATTCGTCAATTGGATTTACAACAATCGGCTCGATTAGTCGCATACACTGTTTCGACCAACGGGCTGGTTGATCAAGAAACAGTCAAGTCAGATTTGCTGAGCTGGAATGAACGTGCTGATTCTTTTTTCGGAGAATACCTGGTATTGCGCAAACGCATTAGCCAGACCGAGTTGGAAGCTAGTTCGGTGATTGCCGAGGCCCGATTGTCGCGAGATGGGGAATCGCTTTTAGATACCGCTGCCTTCTGGCTGACTGATACAAATCACTCGCAGGATCCACAGTCGCAGTCGAATCGACTGGACATACACTCTCAGTTGCGCGATGAGCCACTAAAAGGCATTTCCAATCCTGACCGATTCCAGGTCGTTGAAGAACATCGGCAAGGCGGTTTGGGAGAAGTGTACGTTGCCGAAGACCAGCAGTTCGCTCGCCATGTAGCTCTCAAGCGAATCAAGTCTCGCTTCAAGGATGATGAACAGCTTCGTCTACGATTTTTGTCCGAAGCCAAAATCACTGGAAATCTCGAACATCCAGGTGTTGTTCCTGTGTACGCAATGGGAACTGCAAAAGATGGTGATCCGTTTTACGTGATGAAATTCATTAAGGGCGAAAGTCTACGCGACGCTTGCAAGCAATTCCACAAATCCGATGACTTGTCTTTTCAATCGTTGGAATTTCGCAAACTACTGAGCCGCTTCGTATCCGTTTGCTACACGATTCATTTCAGCCATACACGAGGTGTTCTGCATCGCGATATCAAGCCGGACAACATCATGCTGGGGGATTTTGACGAGACCCTGGTTGTAGATTGGGGAATCGCCAAGACTGTCGGTAAAAAAAGAACACGCACTGAAGAAGCGACAGACCAGCAGACGCTTGTCGGTTCTAACGACGAGCGAATTCAGGAAACGAAAGCCGGCAACGTCGTGGGAACGCCTGGTTTCATGAGTGGCGAACAGGCTCTTGGATGGCATGATGCTCTGGGGCCCGACAGCGATGTGTTTAGTTTGGGGGCAACGCTTTATGCTTTGTTGGTCAACCGCCCGCCATTCGTTGGGAAAGACGTTGTTGACACGATCGAAAACACCGTGACCGGAGTCTACCAGGCCCCACGAACCGTCAATTCGAACATACCCAAACCGCTGGATGCGATCTGTGTTAAAGCGTTGAGTAACATCAGAAAGAAACGATATTCTTCGGCACTTGAAATCGCCGAGGATCTGGAAGCTTACCTTGCCGACCAGCCTGTATCTGCCTGGAAGGAACCGGCAACAGTACGAGTCGGGCGATGGATGAGAAAGCACCGGACGGCCGTAACTACGGCTACCGCAGGGTTGGCGATTCTGGCAATCGGCTCGGCACTAGCGGCAATGTTGTTAGCTTCGGCCAATTCCAGAGAAGTTGCAGCGCGCGAGAAAGCCACGGCTAACTTTCTAATCGCCAAGGAGGTCGTGGATGACTTTTTGATGAATGTTGCTGTCGACCCGCGCTTGCGTGGTCAATCACTGGAAAGTTTGAAAAACGAATTGCTGGCAAAAGCGGAAGGCCTGTATGAGCGGCTAGAACAACAAAAAGATCAACAAAACTCACTGGCGGTCGAGCGAGCAAAGTCGGCCTGGCAGATCTCAGGTGTTGCGATTTCGCTGGGGCAAAATCAAAAAGCGATGGAATATCAGGATAAGGCCAAAGAAATTCTTAAGCCACTTTTGGATTCACACTCTGACACTGAAAGTGTAAAGGAGCTTTATGTAGGCATTTTGAAAGATCGTGCGATTGCTGCGCACAATAACGCCGGTTATGCGAATGCGAAATCCTACATCGATGAAGCTCTGGCCATTGTAAATGCTGAAAATCCAGAAAGTCGGGCGACGAAACTTACCATTCACAAGCTCTGGTTGCTCGCTCTGACCGAAGGCCAACTTGCCGCAGACAAACGCTATCTCGAATTGAAACAAACGCGGCAGGAGTATTGGAAAACGGCTGCTGAGATTCTGGATTCTTTCGAAGAACTGGGT
>CAZOXC010000424.1:0-3860 GCA_964583205.1 uncultured Pirellulaceae bacterium
CTGTCAAAAGATGACGCTCCAGTTCTTATTTTAGGCGAAACAGGAACCGGTAAAGAACTGGCGGCTCGAGCAGTCCATGACCAGAGCGCGCGAGCCGCTGCACCTTTCGTCGCCGTCAATTGCGGCGCACTTCCTGAAAACTTGATCGAAAGCGAATTGTTCGGACATCGCAAAGGCGCTTTTACCGGTGCCGATGAAAATCGAGTCGGATTGTTCGAAGTGGCTGATGGCGGAACACTGTTCCTGGACGAAATCGGAGAACTGCCCAAAGCCCTGCAGGCAAAGTTATTGCGAGTTCTGGAAAGTGGTGAAATCCGCCGAGTCGGTGACAACGAATCATTCAAAATCGATGTACGAGTCGTCTGTGCGACTCACCGAAACCTGACAGAAATGGTCGAAGACGGGGAATTCCGCGAAGACTTGATGTACCGAATCAATACTTTCGAAGTTCACTTGCCCACACTGCGCGATCGCTTCGACGACATTCCTGAATTGGCAAGCCACCTGATCACTCGATTCCGACCAGGCGTCGATGCGGAAACTGCATTCTCAGAAGAAGCGCTGGAGGTGCTCAAGGGCTATGTCTGGCCGGGCAACGTTCGAGAACTGGCCAACGTGATTGAACACGCTTCGATCCTCTGCGATTCATTACCAATCTTACCCGACCATCTGCCTCGACAATTTGGCAAACGCAATCTGGTTGGACAGAAACTGGTCACCAGTGGGATCACGCTTCGAGAATTGGAAGCCCACGCTATCGCGGCTGCCCTGGAAAGACATGAAGGCAACAAAAGCGCGGTTGCCGAAGAACTGGGCATCAGCCTGAAAACGCTCTACAACAAAATCAACCAGGGCGTGTTGATGAAAAAGTCGGCCTGATTCAACCGCTCAACTGTTGAGATTCCGGATGCAACAAGAAGAACTGGCTCGCCAGTGACTTCAGTTGATCGGGCGTGTCATACAGAATGCAATTCTGATTATCTTCACTGTAGGGCAAAAGCAAGAACCTCTTGTTGGTGGATTCGCTGGTCATCAGTTCATTGACGAAATCGACGACCTCGGCGACATCCATATGCCGAGTGGCCGACTCAAATTGAACCAACCGGTTGTGGAAAACGAATGTCACATGGTCGGGTGTCTTCTGCAACGCATCGAAGCTGAATTCCTGTTCCGACAATTTCTGAAGTGATTCAAGCACGTAGTCGAAGTCATCGTCAGTGATTTTTCCAAAACTGGTGTCATCCAAACCCCACACGACTGACTCGTAGTACCCCTGCGGATAAACATTCAGCGAAGGTGCACTTTGCCGGCGGTCGTTATACTCCTGCCAGGCCGTCATATACAAACTGTCTGCGGTCGAGCCGATCGCTTGCCCCCGCGACTGCAGCGTCTCCAGGAAACTTTCCACCGTCAAACCGTGTTTGCACCATTGTTGGTCGAACCAGCGAGTAAACGACTCCTGTAGCAACCGCGTCTCGTCGATTCGGTTCCAAAACGATCTGGCGGCTGCAATCGCCGACTCGCCACCGATCATTTGCAGGTTCCGGGCATAATGTTCAAGTGCGTAATCGCCGGGATTTTCGTCAGGGAAATGAATCTCCGCAGACGCGACAATCGCGTCGATGATTTCCTGATCTTGAGTTGCCCGATACAGTTGTCCCAGCACATCGACCGTCGTGATACACTGATTCGATTCGGGATTGGCAAGCGACTCCAGCAAGGTCGGTCCCAAATCGTTGGCCGCTTTCTGATCTCCCTCCGACCCTCGCCACGCCTCGCACATCGCTTCCATGGCATACGACTCCAGTCCGGTTCGAATCACCCACTTGATGAATTCCAGTTGCCCATCGTCGATCTTCATCCCGTAGTAACATTCGTAGGGATAATAAGTCATCTGCTGGAAAGTGCGGAGCTGGGAGCTGTCAAGTGTCTCCAGGTATCGGTCGTATTCCGCCAGCCCCAATGCGTGATCAACATCGTACAGGACCTCGCATTTTGTTTCGCTGAGAGGAAACTCCTGAATTGCCTTGAGCGCCTTTTGCCGATGAGCGTCAGTGCCGAACATGCCCACCGTCCGCCACCAGCCAAGCGTCGGTTCTTCCGGCTCACAATTGTCGACTAGTTCCAGCGCTGCTTCTCGAGTCGATTCGTTTTCCAGCAGAGTTGCAATTGGATCACTCCAATTGTCGTCCGGGACTTTCTGCATGGCGGTGCGAATCTCGGCAACAAGCTCGCGGCTTGGTCGACTCTCGGCCAACATTCCCGCATAGTATCGACGGGGGTTGCGCTCCATTTCTGACTGACAGAAATCAAGAAACCTTTCCGGCGCGATTTTCTGCATCAACTTGGTATAAAGCCAACCGTAACCCTCGGACTCGACTTTCTTACGAATCTCATTTTCAATCGCCGCCTGTGACTCCTCATTGGCCGCCAGCAGTTTATGAAACTTCCATTCCGAAGGGACTTGGCGGTAACCCATATACTTTTGGGGCTCTTTTTGAAACTGCTCGTGAAACCAGTCGACCGCTGGTTGATAGTTGTAAGTCAACAACCAGTCCAGCGCTTTGAGACTGGTCGCGTACTTCGTGTCTTTGTCGATCAGAATTTCGTACAGACGCCTGGCTTTGTCACTCTCGTCAAATGAAGCCTTTTCTTTTTCCGACAACTGGTGAGGAGAAAATAATTCTGGATTGTCGTCGATGCTTTCCTGGCCCGCGCGAAATTCGGACAAATATTTTTCAACCTGCCCGGCGTCATCGGTATAACGAAAGCGGATTTCTTTCAAGGATGAAACGCTGCCCGGGTCTGCCCAGGTTTTTCGCGGACATTCCACTGTGACCCAATCGATTTTTGATTCTTCGTTCATCCAACGATTCAATCAGGCTCAATGCTGTTCTTCACCGATTCCAGGTCTCGCAAATCGTAAGCCAGGTTTGCTTGATCAAGCTGGCTACACAACGACCGAAACGCCAAGCCAAAACCGTCTGGTCCAGAGTATCCTCCAAATTGTCCTCCGCCTTTCAAGTGCGGTTCCAAGTCCAGGAATATACCCGGTAACCCCAAGGCGCTTGCCCTTTGGAAAATCTTCGCACTATCATTTGCTACGTCATCATTTGCTACGTCGCCATTTGCAACGTCATAGTTGGTCAAGTCATCGAAAATCTGCTGATAGCCGGAGGCGCCCTGTTCAACCGGAACGAATTTCATCAGGGCTTCTTCGTCAACGAATTCGCCAGGTTTGGCCGCAGAATCCAACGTGTAATCTTTGACGTGAATCCAACCGAGCCCCGGCTTCATGGCCTGATATTCGGCAAACACAGCGGCCGTGTCGTAACCCTGTGTGATTAGATTTCCGCCGTCGAAAATCAACACCAGCCGGTCATGATTCAGTTGATCGTAAATCTGCCTCAACAGCTGCCCTGAATAGCCGACCAAATTCGCTTCGACTTCCAGACCAAATGTCAAATCTCGAGCTGCGCAAGCATCGGCGATCTGCCCGAGCTGCTCGACTGTCTGAGGAAGATGCGACGCCGCGTCAGTACCTCGAGGATGATAAAAAGAAAAGCCACGAACCAGTTTAGTTTCAAGTTCACAGGCAACATCCAGAGCAGTTTGGACGTTGTTCGCCAGATACTCGGGGAACGGCACGAACGAATTTTGCGTCCCATCTTCCACGTCCTGCAATTTGACTTTGCCGATCGGTGAGCCAAGCGAAGAAACTCTCAAGCCATATTCCGCGATCTTGTTTTTGACTTGCAGCAACTCCGTCTTGTTCAAGTCGACGGAATTTTTGACACGCCCATCGATCTCGACAAATCGAATCGAGAAATACTCCAACCCTAACGCGCTGAACACGCTGA
>CAZOXC010000425.1:0-3851 GCA_964583205.1 uncultured Pirellulaceae bacterium
GTGCTCGTCTTACGCTTGTTGGCCTTGGTCGCGCCGTCCTCGATTCAATCGACCAGTGCGTTGCTGGCCAATGTGATTTTGTTTTTGGCGATGGGATCCATTTGTGTCGCTTTGCTGAATCGCTTTGGGGTTTCCAGTCAGACACAGTTGATCGCCGGCGTCGCTGGGGCTGCTTTATTCTGTTTTCTGTGCCCGTTAATTCTCTATCAAGCTACGAATCAACTGGTTTCAGTTCGCTATCTTGTTGCACTGGAGGGCAAAACGATTGGATCGATTGGGAGCTATTGGTGGTTGCTCTTTACGATCGTAGCGGCATCGTCCGGTGCAGCGATGTTCTTTTTTGGGCTCGTGTTTCCTTCAATTATGTCGTTGCATTCCTCGGGCGATCCGGCAGGTCGGAAAGTTGGTCTGCTGTTGGCCATCAATGGACTGGGAGGTTTGCTGGGCGCGGAGTTGGCTAATCAACTGCTCGTCTTTCAAATTGGAATCTATCGAGGCTTTGTGATTCTGGCGGCCGGTACCGCGATTGTTGCGATCGCAATTTGCCTTTCTAGTCAGCGAAAAATCGCGGCCATTGGCATCCTGTTTGTGGCCTTTGTGGCAAGCTTGTTGAGCTTGCAGCCATACCAGGAACTGCGATATTTGAGCCCACATTCAAAGAAGCGATACACGATCAAGGAAACTTGCTTTGGTCGAGAAGGAGTATTGCTGGTTGTTGAACAGGACTCCGGGTCTCGCAGTATGCTGATGAACAATCAGTACGTTCTGGGCAGCAGCGGGCCCTCGGCTAGCGCGGCGGAACAAAGACAGTTGCTCGTTCCCTGGCTGTTGCATCCTGAATCAGAGAAAGTTTGTTGTCTGGGGTTTGCTACTGGAACGTCGGCCACGGCACTCGAAGTCCTTGAGAAACCGCCTGAGGTTACGTCCGTTGAATTGTCGGCAAATGTTCTTGAAGTGGCACGAGAGTATTTTGAGGATCAGCACCTAACGTTTTTCGAAAGGGCCGGCAATCGAGTGCTGGTGGAAGACGCGCGAACGTTTGTCGCTGGTGTAGACGGAGAATACGATCTGATCGTGGCGGACTTGTTCCGTCCGCATGGAGCGGGAGAGTCCCGCCTGTTTTCGCTTGAACATTTCCGTAACGTCAAACGAGCCCTGCGATCTGACGGCATGTTTTGCCAGTGGCTGCCGGCGCATCAATTGAACCAAGAGCAGTTTGCCACGATCGCCAATACTTTTCTCCAAGTGTTTCCCAACACGCTGGTTGTCACCGGAGGAACCACCTCGGGGGCGCCTTCGATTGGGCTGTGTGCCTGGCAAGACGGACGGCAATGGGAAACCGAAGATCTGGTAAGAAAAGTCAGCGAAATTCGAAAGCAAAGATCCATCTCTGACGTTCTGTCGCTGAATGCTCAACTCCTTGTGGTTGGGGTTCTGGAAAAAGAAGCCCTGTCGTCAGCGCCGATCAATACACTCGACAATTCATTGTTGGAAATTGACGCGGGGAAATTCTGGATCACCAAAGACCTGCGTCCGAATCGATCGCCGGATACTTTGAAGAATGGGTTTTTGTCAGGCGACAATTGGGAAAGATTCGTACTGGAACTACATAAGATCACGGAACCGATCTTGGATCCCGTTCACCGCATCCAGTACCTGCAGGCATTGAAGCGGCAAGGCGCGAACTGGGAATAGCACTCTTGTACTTGATCCCAGTTTCTATCTGTCCTTACTGGATGTTGGAATTTTTCTGGGTGTTGGTGTTTGTCGTTGTATAACAACAATTCCGTTAAATTTCACTTACTTCAGGGCGAGTCGTTTTGAAATCGAACTCGGTGCGGAGCCGTCCTGGAATTCGATGAATTGATAGGTGTTACCGAGTGAACCTTCATTGCTGATTCGTTTGTAACGGTTATGACAGCTACAGGCCCGGAATTTTGACTGTTGAAAACTGCGTCCTAACCTTTGGCATTACTCCGTCAACAACGAATTGAATTGCCAAAATGAATCAGGAATCTTTGAGCGCAAAAAGCGCTGAATCTCAAATGAATGTCGACGAGATGCTCGACCATATCAACAGTATGGTTCAAGGCGGTCCCGGCGCAGGCAGCAGCGTTGATCAGAAAAAGTTGCAGGCCGAACTCGACAAAACGGATTTTGTTCCCACGGCACCGGAATCGATGCAAGCGGTCGGTATCAATCCCGTCTATGTCGAGGAGTTGATTCTCAAGTACCTGATGGCGGTTGGTGAGGCCAATGGTCGTGATACCGCACAACAAATTCGATTGCCATTCAATTTCGTTGGGCCACTGCTGTCTCAGCTCAAGCATGATCAGTTGATTGCTTACACAGGCCAGGCGGCATTAAATGATTACATTTCCCGCTTGACCGAAAAAGGAATGGACCGAGCCAAGCGGTTAACCAGCATCAGTACCTATTTTGGTTCGACGCCGGTATCGCTCAAAGAATATTATGACAGTGTCAAGCGACAATCAATTGAGGGGCAATTTCCTACGCCCGACAAGCTCAAAGAATCTTTCAGTGATCTATTGATCAATCAGAAAATGTTCAGGCGACTTGGACCGGCAATCAGTTCCGGTCGAGGTATGTTCCTGTTCGGTTTTCCCGGTAACGGAAAAACCAGTATCGCAGAACGAATTTCGAAATCATTCGGTCCGTTTATCTGGATTCCTCGAGCCATCACTGTCGAGGGCGAAGTCATTCGAGTCTTCGATCCTATGGTTCACGAGGAAGCGCCGCTGGAATCCGGCAGTGGGTTCATGGATATATCCAACATCGACCAACGCTGGGTGCGTATCAAACGACCAACGATCGTGGTTGGTGGTGAGTTGACGATGGATCACCTGGAAGTCACATTCAATCCCGAGTCTGGGATCAGCGAAGCTCCATTGCAGTTAAAGAGTAACTGTGGCGTGCTGGTGATCGATGACTTTGGTCGTCAAAAAATGCGGATTGACGAGTTGCTCAATCGCTGGATCGTTCCACTTGAAAAACGCTATGACTTCTTGAATCTGGCAAGCGGAAAGAAGTTCCAGGTTCCCTTTGATCAACTGGTTATTTTCTCGACCAACCTGGAACCTCGAGACCTGGTAGATGACGCTTTCATGCGTCGTATTCCTTACAAAATCGAAGTTGAAAATCCGTCACGGGAAGAATTTACCAAGCTCTTCGAAATTATGGCCAAGGTCTATCGAATTCCATTCGAGATCAAAGCCGTTGAGTATTTGATTGAGCAGCACTATCTTCCGACATCGCGGCCTTATCGAAACTGTCAGCCTCGAGACATTCTGTTGCAGATTCGAAATTTTTGTCGCTATAACCAGATGCCGGTCACAATGACAAAAGAGAGTATTGACTTCGCAGTCGACAATTACTTCTCGGTCATGTAAACGGGTCCAAATTTGAACTCCGGTTGAACAAGCCGGGTTCAACGGCCACAATTCAGCTTTGCACGAACACCTTCGATGGAAAGCCTGTGGCCGATACGCCTGCTCAAATACTTGAAGTCGCCGACCAGGCAGCAATTGCCGGTGGCGAGGAACTTGTGCGGCTCTTCGAACGCGCCTCGATTCAGCATCCTTCCGGCATTCAGCAAAAATCCAGTTCCTTCAATCTGGTCACCGACGCTGATATCGCTTCTGAACAGGCCGTCATCAAGGTGATCAAATCGCAATTTCCCGATCATACGATCCTGGGCGAGGAATCCGGGGAGCAGCGAGTTACCGAAGCGGTCAACTCAGAAAAACTGTGGGTGATCGACCCGCTGGACGGGACCAACAACTTCATCCATTGCCTTCCGCACTTCGCAGTTTCTGTGGCTTATGCTGAGC
>CAZOXC010000426.1:0-3850 GCA_964583205.1 uncultured Pirellulaceae bacterium
ATAGAAACCTTTGCGTAACTTTCGAAGACTTCGTCTTCCTGATAGTAATAGCCCCAGCCGAGTAACAACCCTGCAATGAAAAGGATAAACACAATCCATTTTCGACGACTGAGTAAACCCCAAAAATCAAACTTATTCGCTTGAGCTGCTGACTCAGCGGGAGCAGCAATTAGGGGAATCTGCTGCTGATTTCCAGGTAAAGTCTCCACAGGAACTTACTCCAATTAGTGATCTTGTTATTACAACGTCAGACCAAGCAAGGGGTCGCTTGGCACATTGACTGACGACAATGGTGAAACTTCAAAGGTATGCAAAAGGTCAATGTTTCCGTCGATGGCAGTGCAAATTAAAAGCACTGCTTCCTGAAGTTTATCGGAAAAATACAGTATAACAGTGAATCGCTGGCTCTCAACGGTTACAACTTTCGGTTGGGACGAATTTGTCGACAAATTACCAACCAAACTCGGCCATATTTAAGCGGACACTGCCGTTTTACAATGTCTGCGTCATGCATTCAGTTTCATTCGACACTACCGGTTGTAACAATCTTGTCGATCAGCGTAATTTTGCATGCAATCGAACTACAAATCGAATCAAACAACAACCTCGATCCTTCCTAGTGCCACAGCAGATTCTCCAGACCCTCCGAGTCAATTAGTACTCAAAAAAAGGGCGGGCTCAACTTTGTTTACGGCATTAGGAATTTACACCCAAGGTTGCAATCTCTAGATGCAATTCGCAGGCCCAATTCAATGAACTAAACGGAAGTGTTACGATTCACTCATGTCGACCCCTATGATGAAACAATATCACCAGGCCAAAGAGGCATGCGGAGACGCATTGCTGCTGTTCCGCATGGGTGATTTCTACGAACTTTTCTACAAAGATGCTGAAATCGCATCCGAGAAACTCGGCCTGACTCTTACCAGCCGGGACAAAGGCGAAAACGCAATTGCCATGGCCGGCTTCCCCCACCATCAGGTAGATGCATACCTGGCGAAACTGGTTCAATTTGGGATTCGCGTCGCGATTTGCGAACAGGTCGAAGACGCTCGAAAAGCAATCGGTCTGGTCAAACGTGAAATCACTCGAGTGGTCACGCCGGGCACGATTACCGACGAAGAACTCCTTAATCCCCAAGCCAACAATTTCCTGGCAGCATTTTGCCGAGATTCGAAAACCGGAATGAATGGCCTCGCCTGGCTGGAAATCTCGACTGGCGAATTCTGGACAACCCAGCTACCCGGCAATGAACTGGAAGACCTGATCACTCGAATTCAACCCAGCGAAATTCTGGTTAGCGAATCTGAAAACATTGATGCGATCGAGTTTCAGTTTGAAGCGGCCGTGACTCGAGTTCCCGATTGGAGCTTCAATCTTAAAATCGCGCTGGAAAAGTTACACTCGCAATTCAAAGTAAGCGACCTGGCAGGGTTCGGAATCGAAGCAGAACAATCGTTGGCAGTCAGATCTGCCGGCTCAATTATCCAATACGTTTTTGAAACTCAACAAAACTCGCTGGATCACATTGACCGCTTGAGACCCTACTCGGTCGGAAGTTTCCTGGAAATTGATCAAGCGACCTGGCGCAGCCTGGAAATCTCCTCGACACTGCGCAGCCATTCAAGAACTGGATCGCTGCTGGACGTGATCGACCATACGGTCACTTCGATGGGCGCTCGCCAACTCTTCCAATGGCTGACTCGCCCCCTGGTTTGTGATCAGAAAATCAATTTGCGGCAACAGGCGATCGACGAGCTTGTCACGAAGTCTCCTGTGCGCCGAAAAATTCGTGACTTTCTCAAAGGCATTCACGATATCCAAAGACTGGTTGCCAGAATCTCAACTGGACGAGTCTCTCCTCGTGATCTCAGCTATGTCGAACGCTCGCTGGGAAGGTTACCCGGAATTCAAAAGACGCTTGAACCGGCAACTTCGGAACTACTGCAGGAGATCAACGGTCAAATTGATCCTTGTTTCGAATTCCAGGATGAACTGAAAACCGCCTTGGTTGATGAACCGCCACCGCATACTCGAGAAGGAGGTTTCATTCGAGACGGTTTCAATCAGGAACTTGACAAGCTAAGAGACTTGGCGAGCGGCGGCAAACAATGGATTGCCGAGTATCAAGCCAAGATCAGTGAAGAGAGCGGAATCGGTGCCTTGAAGGTCGGATTCAACAAAGTCTTTGGCTACTATCTCGAGGTCACGCATACTCACCGCGACAAAGTACCAGACTATTTCATTCGCAAGCAAACCTTGAAGAACGCCGAACGGTACATTACTCCCGAGTTGAAAGAGTACGAAGAAACGGTTCTCTCGGCGACGGAGAAATCAGAGCAACTGGAATTCGAGTTGTTTGAACAGTTGCGACAGACCGCAGCCAGGTACTTGTTGAAACTCAAATCTAATGCCCAGCTACTGGCTCGACTGGATGTGCTGGCCGGCCTCGCTGAATTAGCCGAACAACGGAACTATTGCCGACCGGAAGTGGTTCACGAAAATGTTCTGACAATCGACGAAGGTCGTCACCCAGTGCTGGACATCCTGCAACCGTCGGGCGCTTTTATCCCCAATGACACCAGTCTTTCTGATGAAGACAAATGCTTGATGCTGATTACCGGACCCAACATGGCCGGTAAGAGTACTTATATTCGGCAAGTCGCTTTGATCACTCTGCTGGCTCAAATCGGTAGCTTCGTGCCAGCAAAATCCGCCAGAATTGGAATTGCCGATCGCATTTTTGCCCGAGTCGGAGCCAGTGACGAATTGTCAAAAGGCCAAAGTACATTCATGGTCGAAATGACGGAGACTGCTCGCATTCTCAACAACGCCTCGAATCGCAGCCTGGTGATTCTCGATGAGATTGGTCGAGGCACCAGTACTTACGACGGCGTATCTTTGGCCTGGGCGATTGTCGAATACCTGCACGATCAAATCGCTTGCCGCACCCTGTTTGCCACTCACTATCACGAACTCACCGAGTTGGAAAATTCGCTGCCGGCTCTCTGCAATTACAATGTTGAAGTCAAAGAATGGCAGGATGAAATCGTATTTATGCACAAAATCGTCCCTGGAGCCGCTGATCGCAGTTACGGAATTCATGTGGCCAGGATCGCCGGCGTTCCCGAATCCGTAAATCACCGCGCCGAGAAAATACTCAACCAACTCCAAACCAGCGAGGGTAGCGAGGTGGTCATTCGGTCTGAATCAGGGCCCAACGCTAACGGAGAAATCCAACTGACCCTGTTCGGGCCCACCACCCATCCGCTGGTTGAAAAAATTCAACGACTGGACACAAATCATGTGTCGCCCATGGATGCGCTTAACTTGATCTCCGAGTGGAAGGCTGAACTTGGTGAAGACCAGACTGCCACGCCGGTGGGCGAGAATTCGGGCAATTGATGTCAGTTAATCTTTTGACCGAACCGAGTGCTGATTACCTGTATGCTGAATCCAAACTGAGAGTAAACTCGAATTCCGTCAAGCACTTTTCATTTTTGCGAGTCCAAACATGAACAAAGCCGACGACCAACTTGTTTCGGTTTATCGAGCGTCCAGTCCTCAACAGGCCGCTTTGGTTAAGCAGCTATTGGAAGGGCTGGAAATCGAGTGCGTGGCCGATGGAGATGCTCTTCAAAACGCTGGCGGAGAATTGCCGGTTGGCTGGGCCTCCGCACCCAAAATTCGAGTCTGGAAAAAAGACGAAGAAGAAGCACGACAAATTATCGAAGAGTTCGAGCGAGGTGATTTTGCTTCAGACAAAGCGGATATGGCGACCGTCGATTATTCAGAAGTAGGCTTTGAATGGCCCGAGTGTCCGAATTGTCAGGAATCGCGCCAAGCCTTC
>CAZOXC010000427.1:0-3846 GCA_964583205.1 uncultured Pirellulaceae bacterium
GGAATTGACCCACCAACCGGTCCCCCATTCGAACCCCGCTGGTCTGGTCAATCGAGGAAAGATCTCGACAAACCAGTGTTCCGAATCGCTGTATTTCCGGGGCGCGAAATGAAACAACAAATTGTAGGCCGGCTGGTCCAGCAAGCTCTCCAGGCCTTGTACATAACGACGAGTCAATTGGCCCAATTCATGGGCAATCGTATCCGGCATCGTCTCGAAAAGGAATCGTTGTTTGGGGACAATCCAAAGTTGGTATCCAAAGCGACTCGCATAGGGACATAGAACCAGAAAATTCTCGCTCTCCTCAACCACTCGTTCTGCTTCTTCCTGCTCCCAATGGCAGATCTGTTCCAAAATCGAGTTGCCGAATTCGTCCAAGTGTTGTTTCATCCGGTCCCACCGCTGGCTCAGTGCATTGGGCAGAATTGGAGTTCCGATCAGTTGCGCATGAATGTGCTGCAAAGAAGCACCAGCTTCAGCGCGGCAGTTCATGAACAGCATGGCATGTTCGATCAAGGGATCGGATTTGATGGATCGCATCCGCTCGCGAAACGCTCGCAGGGTGCCCGCAAGTTCTTCATCGGAAAGTTGAGCGAAACTTTCGATGTGTCGAGGCGACTGAATAATGACTTCTTGAGTTCCTTGAGCCGATTGGAACTGATATGGGCCGCGGGTTTGTGTGTTGTGCGAGTTGGCGAGTTTTTCGTGCGGCGGCAGAACGTTGCTGGGAAACGAAGGGTACTTGTTGGGAACGACTCTTACCAACCAGGGGAATTCACCGGATGCATCTTCCAAAACCAGCTCGGGCTCCGGAGTTTCATGTTCGTTACCTGGACAAAACGGACAAGGACCACTGTCTACTCGTTTTTCGATCTGTTCGAACTCGTTGGGCCGGCTGGCGCGATTGGTGGCAACGGCCACCCAGTGCCCGGTAATCGGATCGAGACGCAGATCAGACATTCGTTGCCAGTCGGTTTGAAAAGTACAGTCAGGGTTGTGATGAAATTCGCTGGGTCCGGTGAAGGTGCCGTGACCAGACAAGCAATTTTTGATCACATGTTCACTAAGTGAACGATTCGTGATCGCTATGATTGTTGGCGAAAATCATCTGCCGATAAAGGTCAACGTACCTGTTAGCACTTGATTTCCATGAAGCATCCCGTTGCATCCCGTTTTTGACCAGCGTGGCCCAGGTTTGGGGGCTATTTAGATAACAAGAGATGGCCCGGGCCAGAGCTGTTTCCAGTTCGCCAACCGAAAATTGATCAAAAACGAACCCGTTGGGCGGCTCTGCCGGTTCGTTTGCCTGGGCGTCGACAATCGAATCCGCCAGTCCACCCGTTTTGCGAACCACCGGAACGCTGCCGTAACGAAGACTGTAAAGCTGATTGAGTCCACAAGGTTCGTATTCACTTGGCATCACAAAAATGTCGCAAGCCGCTTCGATTTGTCGTGCCATGGTTTCCGAAAAGCCCAGATGTACGTTGAGTTTTTCCGGGTATTGATTTGCCAACTCGTCCAGCCGTTTTTCGTAGAGCGGATCGCCGGTTCCCAGTATCGACCACTGCACATCAATCGACTCCAGCCAGTATTCCAGAATCGGCAGCAGGATCGACCAGCCTTTTTGACTGGCCAGGCGACCGACCGATCCGATCAGTGGAATTTTCGGATCCACTTTCAAGCCGCAAGAACGTTGCAAATGTTCTTTGTTGACAGCCTTCCTTGATTGCCAGTTGGAGCTATCAAAATTCGCGACGATCTGTGGGTCAGTTGCCGGGTTCCAGGAGTCCTGGTCGATGCCGTTCATGATTCCCGTCAAACGATCCTGGTTGACTCGCAGCACATCGTCCAGACCGCAACCCAGTTCTGCCGATTGAATTTCAAGTGCATAGGTTGGACTGACGGTGGTGATTTGATCACAAAACACCAGGCCGGTTTTGAGCATGTTGAGTTGTCCGTAAAACTCCATTTCGCGCCAGTTGAAACGAGCCGGATCAATTCCCGTCATGACCATATCGGAATGTGGAAACAATCCTTGATAGGCAAGGTTGTGAATGGTAAAGACACAGGGCACATTTTCGAAATGCGATGTGTGTTGATACTCGGTCTTCAGTAATGCCGGCAACAAACCGGTTTGCCAGTCGTTGGCGTGAAACAAGTCGACAGGAAGTTCCAGTTCTTTGATCAGTTCCAGAACAGCGCGGCAAAAGAAAGTGAACCGTTCGCAATTATCGGCATAATTTTGAGCTTGTTCACCGTACAATCCGGCTCGATGAAAATAATCCGGGTGATCAACAAAAAATACGGGTACCTGATTCCCGTTTCTGGTCGCCAATTCGGTTTTGAATACCCTGCAAACTCGCTGGCGATTGCCGATGGTTATTTCGAATTCTAGTTCAAGTGATTCCAGCTGATGATTCTCGGCCAGATCTTTATAAGCGGGCATGAAGACCATGGGAGCATGGCCCAGGTCGGCCAGTTCGAGAGGTAATGAGCCGGCGACGTCAGCGAGTCCGCCGGTTTTGGCAAACGGAAAAACTTCACTGGAGAGATAAGCAATGTTGAGGGCCCGGTCCATCTCTCGTTCCTGCATCAACTGGTTGGCTTTCTTTTAATTTAGGCGATTCAAATCACCCGGCAACATCGAAACTTCGTTCGATTTGCAATTTTCACAAGTTGTCGCTGAATGATTAAATGTCAACCATTGCGCTGAGTGTAACGGCAAGCTGCCGGGAAAATTCTTCAGGCGGCAGTACCGAAAAATGCTGGCTTGGACCGGGAAAGGCACAGGCATGATCGAAAAGTTCCCGCGACAGGGACTCGAGATTGTCGGAATTGGAATCGGATTCGGCCCGATGATGTTCCGGGTCCGCCATTACCACAACCAAATTGGCTCGGTCTTGAATCTCTGCGAATTCCGGCAACGAACTCACCAACTGAACTCGCCAATGATTGGCAGATTCCTCCGGACTCTGGTGATCCGCGCCTGGCGATTGGAATTTTACATCGAGAAAAGGGTGAAAAAAATTTTCACTGATTGCGGTAAAAAAATTTTTGTTTGTTGTGACCAGCAACACCAGCCGCTGATTCGAATTAAGTCGCTCGAGGATTTTTGATAACTTGCAACCGGATAGTGGGTGGACCATTTCCGCTGCAATTTCCACAGCCGGCCTCATTACAAACTGCCGAAATGTCATTCGCGGATGCGGAATCGTCAAAACGTCTGTGCAAGCAATCGTTTTTCCAAACAACAGCAGGTCCAAGTCGATTGTGCGAGGTTCCCAGCGAGCGTTTCGCTGCCGTCCAAGCTTTTTCTCGATCCTATCCAGAAACTCGTACGTTTTGCCGGCTGTCAGCGTCGTGGAGAATCGAATAGCCGCATTGAGATAGGGTTGTTGATCGATTGGCCCTCCCACAGGCTGAGTTTCGTACAAGGAACTGGCAGCGACTTCATGAATACAGTCATGTTGTTCAAGAATGTTCAGCACCTGTTCGAAACAGGCTTTTCTGTCGCCGATATTTGATCCGAATGCGATTAAACAATCGGTTGGTTCGAGGAACGTCATCGGATTGTGATAGCGATCAGGCAGGTTTTCGGAATGCTTCGCACGAAATTGGCTGCGCTGGTTCTGTGAAGATAAGCAAGAACCAGTAAGTGGTAATTTCCCAAGTCTGTCTTGGTGATTCCATAAAAAAACGGCCGCGAACTTCCTGTCCACGAGCCGCACATGTCCGGCTTGCAATCATAATCGCAAACTAGACCCATAATACTGGCGTTATGCAATTTTGCCTTCCTGGCTGAGTAGAGAGATGTCCCATGTCTGGTAAACCATTCCTCCGTGATTC